>JAIOAS010000302.1 GCA_019873725.1 Chloroflexota bacterium
CGCCCGGTGTTGTGGCCGAAGTACGTCTGGCTGATTTTGATGCTGGTCAGTTCCGCTTTCCCGTAGACGAGTGAGAAGAGCCGCGTGGTGTTGCGGAACGCGGACGCGCTCAGCAGGCCGCGCCGCACGCGCCAGATGCCGTTGAGCGGCAGGAATAGCGCGAAATCGTCGGGCAGATTGACCTCTGCCGGGGCTGGATCGCCGTACTTGAGCAGCGGGTATGCCAGCCACAGAAGATGACCGGCCGCCGCGTCGCTCTTTTCCCAGAGCATCTGCGCAGCCCGCACGTAGACCGGATTGGGCCGCAGCGCATTGTAGAGCAAGTAGCAGGGCGCCAGGCCGAGCGGGACGGTCCGCGTGCCGTAGTCCTGACGGCGCGAGAGGCCCGTTTCGGCGGTGCCATCGGCGTGGAGAAAACGTAAATCGAGATCAAGATTACGCGCCACGGCATCCAACGCCGCCGGGCAGTCGCAGCGCTCGGCGATGAGCAGCCACGAGCGGTCGTTCACCGCATCGTACACGCCGATGCTGCGCTCGATGAACAACCCTTCCGCGTCCACATCGATGCCTTCCGCGAGATAGGCATCCACCGTCGCCGCCACATCCAGATCGGGGAAGAGCGCGTGCGCCTGTACCAGCGCCGACGCGATCACCCAGCGGTGGTTGGGCGTGTGAAAGCCGCCGGTCAGCATCCCGGCGACGGCACGGCGCACGAACTGCTCCAACCGCTCCAGGAGCGCGCGCCACGTCGGACTATCGACAGCTCGCATACGCGCCAACTCGAGCACAACACAGAGCTGCTGCACCACAAAACCGGTATCCGGCGCGGAGTCGTAGTTGACGGAGAGTAAGTCGATGTTGCCGCTCGGCCTTTGCGCGCGCAGCATGAAGTCGGCGGCCGGCGTTGCGGAGGCCAGGCGGGATTCATCGCCCGTTCCCAACGCCAGATACGCGCACCCCACCACAAAGTGGGCGGTGTCGATCGCGTCGGCGATGCCGTAATCCGGGTGAACCAGGCCGCCATAGTGCGGGTGGGCGGGATCGGTGATCTGCCGATATTGCAGGTTGTCAACGTAAACCACCAGAGCCTCTAAAAGCGATGCCAGTGTCAATCTTTTCATAATCACCGCGCATAAACCTTATCGAAATGCTCGTAGCGAACTCTGTTCATCCCAGCAGTTGATCTTCAGCCCTCGCAACCTGCACGGCCACAGGTTGCCACCGGTAAAGGCCAAATGCAGCAATCGCAAAGACGACAGCGCCCATCCAATAGGGCGCGCCGCGCATCACATGGTCGTATATTAAGCCGGCGCACAGCGGCCCAACGACGCTCATCAGACTGCCGAGCGCGGTGGTCACCCCCATCAGGACACCCTGTTCACGCGGCGAAACACTGTTCGAGGCTAATGTGCCAATGGTCGGAAAAGTAAATGTGCTCAGAGTACTGTTTAGCACTGTCAGCAAATAGATCAGCCAGAAGGTCGGCGCAAAGAACACAGCCAGGGCGGTGAATATCTGCCCGATCAGGCTCGTCACGGCTACGGCTTTTTCCTTGTAACGCGATACAAGCCGCTGCACGAGCACAGCCTGGACCACGGCAACCGTGATACCGCCTACCACCATCAACGACCCAAGCTGCCGGGGCTGTACGGCGAATTTGTCGATGAAGAAAAGTGTTTGGGTGCTGTTGATGCCGTTGAAGGCAAAGTTGAACAGACACAAGGCGAAAAATAGATGCCCCAGAGCAGGCAAGCGAGCCAGCACCATGATCGATACGAATGGATTGAGGTCATTAGCACGTAAGCGCGAATGTTCACGCTGCTCTTTGGGCAGCGACTCAGGCAAAAGGAAAATCGCCAGCAGCATATTCACAAACGACAAAGCCGCGGCGACAAAGGCCGGCATCGCCAGATCGATCTGACCTAACACAGCACCCAACGCCGGGCCGACAATCAGTCCCACGCCCCACGCGACGCCGATGAGCCCAAAGTTCCTGGCGCGATTCTGCGGGGTGGAGACATCGGCGATATAGGCTGACGCTGTAGACAGATTGCCCGCGGTGATGCCGCCGATCAAACGCGCTAAAAAGAGCACCCACAGCGCGCCGCCGATACCCAAAATCACATACCCAATAGCCGCCCCCAAAATACTCAACACCAGCACCGGCCGACGTCCACAGCGGTCGCCCAGCTTGCCGAACAGGGGTGCAGCAAAGAACTGCGCCGCGGCATAGATCACGGTGAGCATCGTCACCATCAGCGCCTCATCGCTGTAGCGTTTTACAAGATAGGGCGCAACCGGATACAAAATGTTGATACCGATGATGTCCATCAACATGATGCAGAAAATGACACCCAGGGCGTCGTGGGACGTTTTCTGCCTGTGACCAGGCCGCATGATTGATTCCATCCCCAGAAGTGCAAAAAGTGTCGAATTTAGATAAAGGTGAAAGGATCACCAACCGGCACATGCGTGACCGGCACACCGGGGACACGCTCGCGCAACCACTCGACGAGATACGCCATCCCCGGTTCCTCACTGTTGGCATGGCCGACGACGATGAGCGCCAGCTTACGGCCCTGAGCAATCGCATCGCGCACGTACTCGCAGGTCTCCCACTCGTGGATTTCGCCCGTCACCAGCACGTCCATCGACTGCCCGCCCAGAAAGCCGATTTGCCACGTCCCGCCGGCCGCGCCGACCATCAGCCCGACACGGCGGCACGGCATCGCCAGATCACCAACCACGCGCAGCATGGCGACCCCCAGCTTCGCCTTCAGCTCCGCCGCCAACGCCCCCACCGTGGTTTCGGGCAAGGTGAAGAGAGGCATCGTGGCATCGGGTAGATATGCCTCCCACCCCATCGCCCGCACAACTCCGCTCATAATACCGTCTGGCTGATGCATGTGCCAGTGATCGTGGAAGCGCCACACGACGATGCCATGCGCGTCCAGCAGCGCGCGCTTGGCCTGATAGACGGGATCATCCTTAATCCAGTCCGTCTCGTCCAGGTGATTGTAGAACGTCGGTTCGTGGGTGATAATGAGATTCGCGCCCAGTTCCGCCGCGCGCTGGATTACGGCGTAGCTGGCGAGA
Source organism: Chloroflexota bacterium (assembly GCA_019873725.1). Classification (GTDB taxonomy): domain Bacteria; phylum Chloroflexota; class Anaerolineae; order B4-G1; family SLSP01; genus DSWT01. The sequence continues at coordinate 3,097 of JAIOAS010000302.1, forward strand.
AACGTCGTCACGATGCCGGTCACGGGCTGCGCCGGGTCGCCAGACTTGAAGGTGTCCACGGTATCGGCCAATGGCGCGCCAGGAATCGATTGAAGGATTGTGTCAATTACACTCTGAATGGTTCTGGTCATTGCAATAGCCTCCTCAAATAGTCAGCAGATTGAGCAGATTAAGAAAGCAGAATCTGCTTAATCCGCTAAATCTGCTGATGAATCTTTATAATTGTCAGTCAGCGCGGTCAATCGCTGCACATACGGCTGCACAGCGGGAAACAGCGCACGGTAGACCTCCGTGTACACCCGCGAGTAGAACGTATGCCGCGCGTCGTCGGGCATAAACGGCTCCGGCAGTGTTCGCGTCATCACCCCTGCTGCTGCACGCACATCAGGGAACAATCCCACGCCCGTCGCCGCCAAAATGCCCGCGCCGAGGGCCGCCGCGTCGGTCACGGCGGAACGATAGACAGGCTTGCCCGTCACATCCGCGATGATCTGCAACCAGCGCTCGCTCCGTGCGCCGCCGCCCATGGCAACGTAGCTTTCCACCGGCTGCCCGAGCGCCGCCTCCACACCTTCCGTGTGCAGCCGCTGCTCAAAGGCGATTCCCTCCAGAATCGCCCGGTACAGGTGTGCCCGCGTGTGGATGCCGCGCCAGCCCACCACAATCCCGCTCGCCGCCGCGTCCCAATACGGATTCATCGCCGAATTCCAGTAAGGCACGAGCACCAATCCCTCCGCGCCGGGCTGAATCCCGGCAATCGCTGCATCATACTGTTCCTCAACTTGTAATTCGTGATTCGTGATTCGTGATTCGCTCATGCGCTCATGCGCTGAGTCCGCCATCTTCTCCACGAACCACGCAATCGTATACGCCCCGCCGAGGAGCACGGTCTCCAGGTTGTAGCTGCCGGGGACGGCGCTATACATGGTGCGGAAGGCGCGGTCGGTCACGTAGACGTCCGCGTGCGTGCCGGAGACGACGGACGTGCCCAGGGTCAGATACGCCTGTCCGGGCTGCGTGATGCCCACCCCCAGGCCGCCGGCCTGCCCATCGCCGACGCCCGCCACGACGGGCAAACCGGCCGGCAAGCCGGTGAGCGCGGCGGCTTCAGGCGTCACCGTCCCCAGCACCGCGCCGGGCGGGCAGGCTTCGGGCATCTGCGCCTCGTTCACACCGAGGTAAGCCAGTAAATCGGCGTTCCACCGATTGGCGCGCATGTCGAATAGCCCGGTAGGATCGGCGCACCCCCAGCCTGTGCGCGCGTGGCCGGTCAACTTGTAGATGAGAAACGCGGCAACGTCCAAATACTGCGCCGTGCGGGCGAAAATGTCAGGCTCGTGTTCGCGCAGCCAGGCAATCTTACCGAGTGTGAGGTTGCCGGCAAGCGGTTTGCCGGTTTCGCGGTGGATGCGCTCCGCGCCATACGCCTGGGCGATGCCAGGCAACAAGTCGCGGGCGCGTTCGTCCATCCACACGATAGCAGGGCGCAAGGGCGCACCCGCCCCATCCACAGGCACAAATGTCTCGCGTTGCGGGGAAATGCCTAGCGCGGCGACACGGCTGGCATCCACGTCGGCCAGCGCCGCACGTAATGCCTGCACGCACGCCTCCCACCACGCTTCGGCGGGTTGCTCGTGCCAGGCGGGACGTGGCATCCACAACGGCAGCGTGGCGCGTCCTTCGGCGAGGGCCACGCCGTGCGTGTTCCAGACGATGGCTTTGCATGCGGTGGTGCTGCTGTCAATGCCAAGAATCAGATTGGGGATCATAGAGATTTATCCAGCATTGTTTTTCACAGCCCATTTTTCACCAGGTGGTAGGCGTTAGTGCCCGTGGTGTTAGCCGTGGTAGCCACCATACCGCCGTCGGTGATGTCATTCTGCTCAATGTCGCCGCTCAGGATAGTCTTGTTCGTCGTCCAGTTGGGCTGGCTGCGCTGTGCCTCTGTCCCGGTAAAACCACCATAGATTGCCAAACCGTTCGCCAGCGCAAAGGCGGCGGTGCGGGTCAGGCCGAGGGAGTGCCTCCTTTCCTTCCCCCAGATTTCGTCGCCGCTTGTGGCCTCGGGCAGGGCGCGCGGCAGTGGGCAAGCGTTCAGTCAACCGTCGCACTTCCACAATCAGGGGCAAATTATATCCTATATACGGGAATCAGGCAAAATTATACTAGGCGCACAGTAAAATTTCCTTATTCCTGTCAGCAGATTAAGCGGTAGCTCCACAGTTAATCGTGGTCAGGCGCACCACCGGGCGACCAGTTCCCGGGTCGCTTTGGAGGGGCGGCCCCGGCGTTTGGGAGGTGTCCAGCGCGGGGGCGGCACT
>JAIOAS010000303.1 GCA_019873725.1 Chloroflexota bacterium
GCCGACGGGAACGCCGCCATCCACACCCTGTTCGCCGACCGGCAACTGCGCGTCGTCTACCACAACCCGGCGCGGCTAGAGTACGGCAGCTACGCCATCGAGACAATCACGCTGGACGACGAACCCGCCTCATTTGAGTATCGAGGTTACGCCGCATTATTGCCGCGCACGACGCTGCTGGCGTTGGCAGAAGGGCAGACGCACACGCTGGACGTGTATCTGACCGCGCGGTGATGTCTTGTCCCAGACCTGACAGGTCTTATGAGACCTGTCAGGTCTGGTGACGAAGTATCAAATAGGCGAACGCCCCCAGAGAGGCCGGATAAACTGCGAACAAGAACAACCAGTCCCACACACGGAGCGCCTTGATGGCTTCAGCTACTCCGTTTTTCGCCATTGCCCCCAGAAAGTCATACCAGGTTGTCAACCCAAGCCAGCCCGCCAGCACGTTGAGCACAATCGCGCCCACCAACACCACCAGCCCCGCCAGGTAGATTTTGAGGATTTCCATAAACACCCCTTTTTGGTCAGCAGATTAAGCAGATTCATACGCTGTAAACCGGTCAAAAATCTGCTTAATCTGTACTGGTCAACGAGAGTTTGAACTTGCCGGACGGCTTTTTTTACCGCAGAGTTCGCTGAGAGCGCGGAGAAATTCTATAAATCTCTGCGAGCTTTGCGCTCTCTGCGGTGCAATATGTCTTTGACCACTACAAAAATCTGCTTAATCTGCTGATAAAAATGGTAAGTTCAGCGTGTGGTTAGTACATTTTCCAATGCCGACGCCGCCGCGTCATTAACCGAGCGATAGGTGGAAATACCCTGCGCCGCCATTGCCGCGGCCTTCGCGCCTGTCGCCGGGGTGATGCCGTAGGGTTGCCAGCGAATATCCACGCCGGACGCACGCAACGACTCGACGGCGCTGCGCACGCCGCCCATCCCACCGACCGTATCCTCGAAAATGTGAACCGTCGTGACACCCAGGCTCGCCAGCGGCCCGCACAAATTGCCCGTAGTGTGGAACTTCCACGCGGCTTCCAGCGCCGCCGTTTCCGGCCCCACCGCCGCGCCAATCGCCGCCAACGCCTGCACCGGCGACGGTTTCACAATCTGCGCCGTTTGCGCGCCATGACGGGCCGCCAACCACTGCAACTGCCCCAGCCCGATGAGCGGCCAGCCTTCCAATCCCACCAATTCTTGCGCAAGTTCGGCTTCGGGGGAGTAGCCGTTGGGGGATGCGCCGCTCCCGTTCGGCGGCAGACTGGGGCGGGCGGTGTAAATCGCCGGAGCGATGCGCCCGGTATCCGCCGCCTCTCGCAGCCGCGCGGCAATCTCCGGCGACAGCTCGGCGACATCGTGCTCCAGTAAATAGGGCCGCGCCGCGAAGTGTGGCGCGACGCCGTAAGTTTTCGCCACGCCTTCACTGCCGATGACGAGATGCTGGAAATACTGCGTGATTGGCGCGCGGTCGAAGTTGTGCGTGTCGGCCAGAAGCGCATCCAGGATTACCGCCACGGCGTCGCGCTGCGGCGCGGGCAAGGATTGCGCCTCATCCCACAACACTGCCCGTACCGCGTGACTCGTCTCACCGAACGCGACCCTTCGCGCGCCCACCCGCGCCACCAAAGCCATATAGTCGGGATGCGGCAGCGGAAGGGGCCGCGCGGCGAGCGTTTCCAGCGCCGCTTCCCACTGTCCCGGCAGCGCCAGCGACGGCTCGCGGCGCAGGCGCTCGATGAGCAGCGTCAGAATGTACGCCGGCGCAGAGTCCCACTCCGAGGTGAGGCCGTGCGCTTCTCCGGCACGGACTTCGTCTTCGGTGAGGACGGGATCGCCCACCCCCATCCGCCGGGCAAAGTGCGCCACGGTATCCTGCAAGGCGCGCAAGTAGCCGCGCGCCTCAACGAGCACGCCGTCCACGTCGAAGAGGAAAAGATGCGTTCGGCGGTTGGGTGGTTGGGTGGTTGAGTGGTTGGGTTTTAGCATTGTATGCCTCATTTTCGGCGGCGGGCCAGTTCGGCGCGCACGTCGTCCAATGTCAGGCCGCGCGCGGCCAACGCCACCATCAGGTGGTAGATTAAATCGGCGGCTTCGGCGACCAGCCGCTCGTCGCTCTGGCCCTTGCCCGCCAGCACCACCTCAATGGCCTCCTCGCCCACCTTTTTCAGCGCCTCGTCCAGATTCGTAAGCAACGTCACCGTATAAGAACCCGGCGTCGGATTTGCCTTGCGGTCCAGAATTACAGCAAACAACTCGTCGAAGATATCAGCCACGTGAATAACTCCTGTCTGTCACTTGATAATTTGCTAAAACGTTGTACAAAACATCTATCAAATCACTTTCCACATAAACGGGAAGATAAAATGCCTATCGAAACAACCTATAACCAGGCTCAAGCCGGTTTTGATACGCTTTGCGATTACGTCACGAAAAATCGTGATGTGGTCATCATACAGCGTCGGGGCGTTGATGCTGTTGCTATGATCGCCGCCGACGAATTGAGCAGCCTGTTAGAAACAGTGCATCTCCTGCGTTCACCCAAAAACGCCGAGCGTCTGTATCGCGCATTGAATCGCGCTTTGCAAGACGAGCCCGTCGGAAGACCGGATAAAAATCTGCTTAATCTGCTCAATCTGCTGACGAAGGCTCGTCCTCAAACGACAACTGACGGTAGAAACAACTCCGCTCCCCCGTGTGACACGCCGGCCCCGCCGGATTCACTTTGAGCAGTAGCACGTCTGCGTCGCAATCCACCCGGATTTCACGCACGCGCTGCACATTGCCCGACGTCGCGCCTTTGTGCCACAATTCTTGCCGACTGCGGCTCCAGAAGTGCGCCTCGCCCGTCTCTTGCGTCAGGCGCAACGCCTCGGCGTTCATCCAGGCCACCATCAGCACCTCGCCCGTCGTCGCGTCCTGCACCACGGCGGGAATCAGTCCTCGCTCATCGAATGTCAATTCAATTGTCATTGTCGCTTCTCTCAAAATAAACCGCTAATCTCGCGAATCTACGCGAATCTTCATTAAGAAATTAGCGAAGATTCGGCGAATGCAGACATTCGCGTGATTCGCGGTTTACATTTTCGTCCTCAGTGGCATGGCTTGTCACACAGAGACTCCTCACGAATTACGGATTACGATTCCTTGCGCCGCCAGATACGCCTTCAAATCCCGGATGTCCAGCACCTTGTCGTGGAATAGCGAGGCCGCGAGCGCCGCGTCGGCTTTGCCTGCGGTGAGGACTGCGGCGAAGTGGGCCGGCGTCCCCGCGCCGCCGCTGGCGATGACGGGCACGGAGACCGTTTCGGCGACGGCGCGCGTGAGCGCCACGTCATACCCGGCGAGCGTGCCGTCGGCGTCCATGCTGGTGAGCAGGATTTCGCCCGCGCCGAGCTCCACACCGCGCGCGCACCATTCGACCGCATCCAGCCCGGTAGGAATCCGCCCACCGTTGATATAGACCTCCCACCCGCCGGCGTCGCGGCGCTTGGCATCCACCGCCAGCACAATGCACTGGCTGCCAAACCGTTCTGCCCCCTGCGTGAGAATCTCCGGGGTGCGCACCGCCGCCGAGTTGATGCTGACCTTATCCGCCCCGGCGAGCAGCAGATTGCGCACATCGTCAATCGTCCGCACGCCGCCGCCGACGGTGAACGGCATAAACACTTCCACGGCGACCTGGCGCACGACCTGAATCATCGTCTGGCGGCCCTCGTGGGTGGCGGAGATGTCGAGGAAGACCAGCTCGTCGGCCCCCTGCGCGTCGTAGACTCGCGCTTGCTCCACCGGGTCGCCGGCATCGCGCAGGTTGACGAAGTTCACGCCCTTGACGACGCGCCCGTCTTTCACGTCTAAACAGGGAATAATGCGTTTGGCTAACATCGGTCCTCCGGTAGTCGGACAGTCGGTAGTCGGGTAGTCATTAGTCGGATAGTCGGTAGTCGGATAGTCGGCAGTCGGGTAGTTCCAGGTTATTGCGCGGCCTCGATTTGCAGAACCTCTTCGAGAATTTCGGCGGCATCGCGCACCAAATCTGCGCAGACTGTCGTGAAAAGTTGTTTTTCGTGCGCCAACGTACGGCCTTCGGGTGTGCCGATGTCACAGCCCAAGAGCGCCGGACAGGTCAATGCGCCGTGACGCGCTTCGAAGCGGCGGATGAACTCGGCGGCAAGCGCGTAACACGTTTCGCGCGTAGCGTTGTCTTCGGCCCGCGTCTTGCCGTGTTTCAGGCCGATGACAATGATCGCGCCTGTCACCGCGCCGCACGTCTGCCCGGAGCGCCCCATTCCGCCGCCGAACGCACCGGCCGCGCGCAACGCCATCTCACGCTCCATCCCAAACAACGGCGCATAGGCCGCGCAGACCGCCTGCGCGCAACTGAATCCTTCCGCAAAATAGGCCAGTGCTTGTTCAACTCTGCTCATCATAACCTCTCCTTCAAAAGTCTGATAGTCGTTAGTCCGGCAGTCATTAGTCCGGTAGTCGTTGCCGGTCGGGTTAGTTTATGGGGAATGTCATACTGTCACATCGTCCGTTCGAGCCTCTCAAGCTGAATAGCGTTCTTGAGTTGCGCCAGTTCTGGATCGCCTGTGACCAAAATCGCAGCCAAACTCTCGGCTGCCGCAGCAGCGAAGGCATCCGCATAAGAAATGGCGTGCTGCATTTTCAACCTGACAGCAGCAAAAACCGCCTTTTCATCGGCCGGCAGAATTGTCACAGGTAGACGGCGGAGCAGCTCCAGCGTTTTCCATGCCTCAGCCTCGCCCTTAACCTTCCCTACGCGGTAGACGACTTCGCCTAGATTGATGAGTGAGATAAACCGTTCCACATCCGTATCTGGCGCGGTATCCAAAAGCTGCTTGACGCGCGTGGCAGCCGGTTCCTCCCTTTGCAATAAGGCCAACAACGCCCAGGCGTCAAGCACGTAACGCCGCATCATGGTTTACCTCCTGCCGATGCTCCTCTTCCAATTCAGTCAGAAAATCAGCATCGGCATACCTTCCATACAGCGCGTTCACCGGCGTAATTACCTGCGGCTCCAGGATGATTTTGCCGCGCTCAAGCATCAGGTGAACCTGATCGCCGGCCTGCAAACCAAGCGCGTCGCGCATAAACTTGGGGATGACCAATTGACCTTTGGACGATAATCGAGCTAACATATCCACCTCCTCAGTCTTACTTTTGCGCCTGTATTGTAAGACAAAAAGAGCATGGCGTCAAGAGACATCAACCTCATTTCAGTTGGGAGGCACGGTCGGAGATTGGGTCATTTGACCCCTGGGTATATACTTAACTTAGCTTAAAACCAGGAGGTTAATGACGATGGAAGACCAAGCCACGACCACACGCCTTAATGAGAAAAACATGCTACACACCATTCAAACGGAACTGCAGCAGGGCTACAACCTCT
>JAIOAS010000304.1 GCA_019873725.1 Chloroflexota bacterium
CCGATTACGTCGAAATTGCCCGTCTTTCTGCACGGCGGCGACTATAACCCCGATCAGTGGCCCGCCGAGGTCTGGGAAGAGGATATGCGCTTGATGAAGTTGGCGCACTGCAACGCGATGAGCGTGGGCATCTTCGCCTGGGCACGCCTGGAACCCGCGGAGGGTCAGTTCGACTTCGACTGGCTCGACCGCGTGATGGACATGATCGCCGAGAACGGCGGTGTGGCGGTGCTGGCGACGCCGAGCGGGGCGCGTCCGGCCTGGCTGGCGCGGAAATACCCCGAAGTGTTGCGCGTGCGTGCCGACCGGCAGCGCAATCTCTTTGGCGGGCGGCATAACCATTGCCTCACCTCGCCGATCTACCGCGAGAAGGTGCGCATCATCAACGGCAAACTCGCCGAGCGGTACGCCGATCACCCCGCGCTGGCCGTGTGGCATCTTTCCAACGAATACAGCGGCGACTGCCACTGCGAACTGTGCCGCGCGGCCTTCGTCGAATGGCTCAAGGCGAAGTACGGGACGCTCGACGCGCTCAATCACGCCTGGTGGACGGCTTTCTGGAGCCACACGTACACCGATTGGGACCTCATCGAGCCGCCGAGTCCGATTGGCGAGCAGTCGGTGCATGGGCTGAACCTGGATTGGAAGCGCTTCGTCACCGACCAAACGACGGACTTTATGCGTCACGAAATCGCCGCATTGCGCGAGTTTACGCCGGCCATTCCGGTCACGACGAACATGATGGGCACGTTCCCCGGCCTCAATTACTGGCGGATGGCCCCATATCTGGACGTCATCTCGTGGGACAGCTACCCGATGTGGCACAAAGATGATGACGTGGCGTTGGCCTCCGACGTCGCCTTCATCCACGACATCAACCGCTGCCTCAAGGGCGGCAAGCCGTTTATGCTGATGGAGAGCGTGCCGAGCGCCACCAACTGGGTGCAATCCGCCAAAGTGAAGCGACCGGGAATGCACGCGCTGTCGTCGTTGCAGGCCGTGGCGCATGGCTCGGATACGGTGCAGTATTTCCAGTGGCGCAAGAGTCGCGGCTCATCGGAGAAGTTCCACGGTGCGGTGGTGGATCACGTGGGGCACGAACACACCCGTGTCTTCCGCGACGTGGCCGATGTTGGCCTGAAGCTGGAGAAACTCACGCCCGTAGTGGGGACGACGGTGCGCCCCGACGTGGCGATCATCTACGACTGGGAGAACCTGTGGGCGCTGGACGACGCGCAAGGCCCGCGCCGCGGTCCCAAGGGGTACCTGGAAACGTGTAAGCGCCATTATCGCGCTTTCTGGGAACGCGGCATCCCGGTGGACGTGATTGATATGGAACAAGACCTGTCCCGCTACAAGCTGGTCATCGCGCCGATGCTCTACATGCTGCGTCCTGGTGTGGATGAGCGCATCGCGGCCTTTGTGGAGGGGGGCGGGACGTTTGTGGCGACGTACTGGACCGGCATCGTGGATGAGAACGATCTGGTCATCCTGGGCGGCTGGCCCGGCGGCAAGCTGCGCCAGGTGTTGGGGATTTGGGACGAGGAGATTGACGCGCTGTACGAAAATGACCGTAACGCCGCCGTCCTCAGCGCCGATAACGTGCCTGGCCTCGCGGGTGAGTACGAATTGCGCGATTATTGCGCCCTTGTTCACCCGGAAAGTGCGACCGTTCTGGCGACCTACAAGAGCGACTTCTACGCCGGGCGACCTGTGCTCACCGTCAACGCTTTTGGCGCTGGCAAAGCGTACTACCTCGCCTCCAATCCCGATGACCGCTTCCTGCGTGATTTCTACAGCACGCTCGACGCGGACCTGGGGTTGCTGCACTCGCTCGATGCCGAATTGCCGCACGGCGTCAGCGCGCAACTGCGCACCGACGGCGAGACGAAATACGCCTTCGTGATGAACTTCAACGCGGAACCCGTAACACTCGACCTGGGCGCGGCGACGTACACCGATTTGCTGACCGGCGAGACGTTGAGCGACGTAGTGGAATTGGGCGTCTACGACGTGAAGGTGCTTGCGGCGTAGACTAAGACTTGCCTGAGTTTTACCGACTGAAGTCGGTATGCACGTGTGTGCGCCGGCTTCAGCCGGTTTCCCCGGCGCATACGATTACCGGATTATTTCCTTAACTTTCATTAGCCGGTTTTTGCAGCAATGTGATGGAGGGTTGTCATGTTCTATCAGCTTTGGTACAGACGCAATCTTCCCCACTGGCAGCCAGGCGGCGTTCCTTTCTTCATCACCTGGCGGTTGACCGGTTCCTTGCCGGCTGCTTTCGTTGCCGAATATGCCGCAGAACGCGAACGTATCGCTCAAGACCCACGTGCGCAGGATGAACACAGTGATTGGGCACTCAATGCTTACAAACGCCTGTTCGTGCGTTGTGATGATGAGCTGCATAAAATGGACAGCCCGCGTTGGCTCGCGCAACCCGAAATCGCAGCCATTGTACGTGATGCCATGCATCAAGGCGAAGAAGAGCATCTGTATCGTCTGTATGCTTATACCGTGATGAGTAACCATGTGCACGTTTTGCTGAACCCGTTGGAGGATACGCAAACCGGGAAGCCGGTTCCTCTTGCGCGTATTACCCAGATGCTCAAAGGCCGCACGGCTCGCTACGCTAACCAGGAGTTAGGACGAGTGGGGCAACATTTTTGGGTGCACGAGTCGTATGATCACTGGTCGCGCAATGAGAATGAGACCCGGCGTATTGTAGCGTATATCCTGAACAACCCCGTCAAGGCCGGATTGGTCTCAGAGGCATCCGATTGGCCGTGGAGTTGGGCCGCGGAGTTTTGAAGAACTGTCGTTTTGCCGACTGAAGTCGGCGGGCACGGGTGGTTGCTGGCTTCAGCCGGTTTTCTCCGGCTTGTGCGCATCGGCGGCTCTGCCGACTGAAGTCGGCGGACACGGGTGGTTGCTGGCTTCAGCCGGTTTTCCCTGGCTTGTGCGCATCGGTGGCTTTGCCGACTGAAGTCGGCGGGCACGGGGCAAGTCTGGGGGTACAGGTCAGAATCTCCTGGATCACTACATCAAGTTCACCAGGGGCGCTCTGCAGTGGATTGAGGCCCAGTTCGTCCAACAAACGCCCGGCTTTCTCCTGGATGTCGCTCTCGCTGGCAGGGTGACGGCGCACCAGGTCGAGCAGCGCGGCGGCCTGGCTCTTCATCCCTTGCTGGGCGAAGAGCCAGGCCAGGTTGACCAGGATTTTGGTTGCCAGGGTGAGGGTCTGGGTCTCTTGCGCGATTTGCAAGGCTTCGGTGAGGTGGGTTTGCGCGTCGAGACAGTTGTTTTGGGCGCAGGCGATTTCGCCCAGGTTGTTCAGGCAGGTCATAATTGTCCACGGTTCTTGAAGGGCGCGCCCAATGGTCAGGCCTTCCTGGTAAAACTTCGACGCTTTCTGGTAGTTGCCCAGTGTGTAGGCGATCTCGCCCAGGTTGCTCAAAGCGATCGCCTGACCGGTTTGATCGCCGATCCGGCGGCAGATGTCCAGGCTTTCTTGATAAAAGGCTTCGGCCTGTGGATAGTCTTCTTGCAGGTGAAGGACTGTGCCCAGGTTGTTGAGGTGGATGGCGACATTGAACGGGTCGTCCAGGTCTCGGCTGAGCGTCAGACACCCCTCGAACATGCGCTGCGCTGTGTCGTAGTCCCCGCGATGGCAGGCCACGTCACCCAGGGCATTGAGCGGCGCCATGATGAGCCGCTGATCGCCGAGTTCCCGCGCCAGCGTCAGGCTTTCTTCGTGCAGGGCTTCCGTCCGTTCCAGATCACCGGTCCAGTAAACGAGGAGACCTAAGATCTGGAGCGATTGTGCCATACTTCTGCGGTCTCCAATCTGCCTGGATAGGGCAAGGCTTCTTTGGGCCAGTTGCTCGGCTTCGTCGTTGTGCCCCTGGTGGCGGATGGCGTTCGCCAGGTTGACCAGGTTGAAGATTTGTTCCACCGGCATATCCTGGCGCTCGGAGATGTCCAGGCTGCGTTCCAATGCGGCGGCGGCCTGTTGGTATAAACCCTGGTGCAGATATAGCGCCCCCTGGCGCGCCAATAGCTTGCCGAGCAGTTTTTCGTGCTCTGGGTCTGCTCCCCACCGGTCGATGGCCAGCGTGAGCAGCGCCACCCCGGCTTGAAACCAGCAGCGAATGTCGTAGAAGTCGTACAGGCTCTCCAGGCTGCGCTCGATTTCGCGCGCGGCCCCTTGCGCCACAGCCCATTCCCACGCTTGTTGTACGTTGTCGCTCTCGGCAGCGATCTCGACGAGGGCCTGTTTCTGCGATGCGCCTCTCAGACGTGGCTCTTGTCCTTCCAGGAGCGCGGCGTAATAGCGGGCGTGCTCTGCGTAGACGGCGGAGGCTTCGCCCGTTGCGTCGAGTTTCTCGGCGACGTATTGGTGCAGGAGCGGGTGCAGGCTGTAGCGCCCGTGGACGTCAGCGCGCAGCAGCGATTTGTGGACCAGCCCGGTGAGCATATCCGGCGTGGCGGCGGCGATCTGTACGGCGGCGTGGCGGTCGAAGCCGCCCCGAAAGACGGCCAGTCGGGCCAGACACGCGCGTTCCGGGTCGTTCAGCAACTTCCACGAGTATTCGAAGGATGCGCGCAGGCTGCGGTGGCGCGGATCGACGTTGCGCAGCGTCGTCGTCAGGGCGTCGCTGTTGGCGGCGATTTCCGCGGCGATGTCGCTGCACGCACGGGTATCCACCCAGGCCGCCGCGAGTTCGAGGCCCAAAGGGGTGCCTTCGACGAGTCGGCAGATGCGCAGCACATCGGGGAGCGTCCGCGCATCGAGCGTGAAGCGCCGATCCACCCGCTGCGCACATTCGGTGAACAGGGCGACGGCGCTGTAGTTTGCCGCGTCCGGGTCAGGCGCATCCGTGGCGGGATACGCCAGCCCTTCCAGGCGGTAGACCCGTTCTTCGCGCAGGTTGAGCCGCTCGCGCGACGTCACCAGCAGGGTGACGCCGGGCGAGCGGTTGAGGATTTGTTCGATCAGCCTGCTCTGAAAGAGCGCGCCGTCTTGCAGTAAATGTTCGACGTTGTCGAGCACCAGCAGTATCTCTTTTTCGCGCAGGTAGTTGAGCACTTGTGCGTCGGGCGCTTGCGGCCCTTGCAGGGAGAAGTGAAGCACCCCGGCAATGGCATAGGGGATGAATTCGGCAGATGTTACGGTATCTAATGGGACAAAGGCGACGCCGTGCGCGAACAGGCCGCGCTGCTCTTCCAAAACGTGCAGCGCCAGGCGGCTCTTGCCGATCCCGCCCGGTCCAACCAGGGTGACGAGGCGGCAATCCGGCGCGGCCAGCCATTCTGCAAGTTCGGCTAACTCGGTCTCCCGTCCGATGAAGTGGGTGGGGAGCACTGGCAGGCCGTTGTCGGG
>JAIOAS010000305.1 GCA_019873725.1 Chloroflexota bacterium
CGCGCCGGTCACGGAGGTCGTGGGAACGAAGATCGACCAGGCGCTCATCGGCACCTGCACCAACGGGCGGTTGGAAGACCTGGAGGCAGCGGCGGAGATTCTGCGCGGCAAACACATCGCGCCGGGCGTGCGGCTGCTGGTGTTGCCGGCTTCCCGTGAAATCCTGCTGGCGGCTATCGAGCGCGGCGTCATCGCCGATTTGGTGGCGGCGGGCGCGACGCTGCTCAATCCCGGCTGTGGCCCGTGCCTGGGCGCGCACGAAGGCTGCATGGCGCCTGGCGAAGTCACGGTTTCGACGGCGAACCGCAACTTCAAGGGGCGCATGGGATCGAAGGAAGCCTTCACCTACCTCGCCAGCCCGGCGACCGTGGCGGCGTCGGCGCTGGCGGGGGTGATTGCGGATCCGCGAACAATTTAGAAACGTTCAGTATTCAAAAGTGGGGATTTGATAAGCAAAAATGGCTTCGTCTACAGTGCAGATGATTGATGTCTACAGCGGCTGGAGTGAGCGCGTGGCCATCCTGGGACGTAGCTATCGGGCGATGGAGGACGGTTTTCGCCGCATCCTGCAACGTGTGCCTTTCCCGGTCTCGCATATTCATCCCGACAATGGTTCTGAGTTTTTCAATGACCACATGCGCACCTTCTGGGCCCAATATCCACACGTCCAACTCTCCCGCAGTCGCCCCTACCAGAAGAATGATAACCGCTTCGTCGAACAGAAAAACAGCAGCCTGGTACGGCGTTACCTGGGCGATATCCGCCTGGATACTGTCGCGCAAATCCAAGCCCTCAACGCCATTTATGCCAAGTTGTGGCTCTATAACAATACCTTCCAGCCCAGCTTGCGTTTGATCGAGAAAACCTATCTACCTGCCACCGCGGAACGGCCCGCGCGTCTCAAACGCAAGTATTCTGCCTTGACGCCCTGGCAACGCCTGTGTGCCACTGGAACCGTTAGCACAGAGGTACAGCAGTTACTGCAACTGCGGATCGACATCACCAATCCACGACAGTTACGTCAGGATATCTACACCGCCCTGGATCAGCTTTTCACTTTGCCTGGTGCTACGCCAGAGCACACTGAGAATGTCTTTGAAACCCTTGCTGCAGGCCAGCAACCTTAACAGCGTATGTTAAAGAACTTGGAAGGAGGAAGGCCATTGGGTAGCATTTTCATTCCGGTGAACGATGGCCCTTCGGTAACATTATCTTTTCGTTTGACACGGGGGGGGCGACGACAAATACGATAATCACCCAGAGATATTTGCAGGGCTGTCACACAATTCCCCGCACACGAATACACTGCTTATAATAGATGGTCCGATTCCCTGTAACGCGATTCGTGTGCGCGCGGGCACCATTCGTGTGCGCCCAATTCACTATCTACCTCATTTAGGCGACGGTGATTTACGCGATTTCGCATCCTGCTTTTGCGATGCACTGACAACATCATCTTTATAACGACGACACAGCCTGCTGCAAATCTGCGTCCACCCTTGCTAAATCCACCAGCATCGCGCCGTGCGCTTCGGCCTCACTGCGGGCCGCCTCGGTAAATCCGGCGCGGGCAAAGAAGGCGTAATGCACCTGCCAGGCTTTTCCTGTTTCGGGCAACGTCTGCACGACCTTTGGCGTCTTCTCCTCAATCAATTCCCGGATCACGTCCCGTCCGACGGCATCCGTACCCCACTTGCACTCGCCCAGCAACAGCGCCCTTTCACGCCAGTTGATCGCCACGACATCTACCTGCACGCCACGACTCCAATGGCTGCCCACGTCTTCTGCCTCGAAAGGCAATTGTCCCATACGGCTTTGCTGCGCCACCCATTGACGGCACAGCGCCTCGAACGCCGTCATACCCACAAACGCGCGCAGTTCCTCACGCACGTGTGTCAGAATGGGTTCTGCGCGATAGGGCAGTTCGCTGAAGTGCGGCGCGATGAAACGGAAGTAGAAGCGGAAGTACGGATCGGTCAGATGATAACGCCCCGTGCGCGCCTGCCGCCGTTTCGCGGGGGGAACAGTCGTGGGCAAGCGCCGCTCCACCAGGTAAAGTTCACCCAGACGGGCGAGATAGGCCGAGAGATGCGCTTTGCCAATCAGCGCAGCATTGGAGATCTCCGTCAATGTGTGCGCGCCTGCGCCGATCGCTTTGAGAATCGCCAGGTGATTGGCCGGTTCGCGGACCTCGTCATAGAGTAAAAAGGTTGGCTCGGCGACGAACATGCTGCCCGGCGCCAACATCACATCGCGAATGTTGTCGCTCAATGAACGGGCCGGATCAAGCCATTCCAAGTAGGCCGGCACGCCACCGACCACAGCGTAGGCCGCCACACGTTCCTCAGCCGACCAGCGGGGTAAGAACTCGGTCAAGCTGGCAAACGGGAGCGCGCGCAAGTGCCATTGCCCGGTCAACCGCCCAAAGAGCGGCGATTGGCGTGCTTGTAACGTCTCCATCGCGTGAACGTGCGAACCGCACAGCACCAGCACAACCTGCGTGTTCTTGAATTGCTGATCCCAGGCGTGCTGTAATGAGGAGAGCATAGCTGGATCGGATTCGGCAGCGTAGGTGAATTCGTCCAGGATGAGAATGTGGCGGCGATCAGCCAATACGGCAGCAATGGCCTGCCAGCAGGCATCCCAGGTGTCGAAGGCGGCGGCCTGCGCCGGTTCAACGCCGAGCACCCGTGCGAATAGCTTGCGGCGCTGCAACATCGCTGGTTCTTTTTCGGCGGCCCAATAGGTTGAGGAGACGCCGGCTTGTTCGGCCCAATGGCGCAGGAGCACAGTCTTGCCTACGCGCCGGCGGCCATAGAGCAGGAGGAACTGCGCCGGTGTCGGGCGCTGGCGCGCCAACACGTCATTGAGAAATGCCAACTCGGCTTGACGATCTACGAACATATACCACCTTCTCTCTGATAAGCCACATACAGATTAGTATAATTTACTCGTGGTCTATTTCTATTATACAACGGTTTACTTTTCTGACGCGTAGCGAGCAGTCAATGTTTATGCAATATCCGTAATTGGTGCGCCGCAGCATAGTTTCGATAGTCCGACAGGTTCACCACCTCCTCTTTGATAGTCGCGGCGCAACTGGACCGTGAGTCGGCGATAGCCATATGTTGGCAAGGGCGCATCTGTGGCCAGGAACGCTTTCTTCTTCAAGGCGTTCGGCGTGCCCGTCCACGAGGCCGGCGGGGTGTTGTAGATGTGCTGAATTGTTGGGCCGCGTACTCTATTGAACAACGTCGTTTTTGTCCCTTACCGGATTTGGGGTTATACCGGGGATCAGAATTGCCTATTGGGCGATATCAATGATGACAACAACTTTCGCAGTGATGAAGGATTGGAGAGTGAGTTATGTTCGAGACGCCGGAGACATACAAAGGCCCGATTGATCCTGACGGTGGTTTCCTTTGCTTCGTTACCTGCTGGCGACCGCAGGCTGGCGCGTCCGATCCTGAAGCGCCGGGCGAAAAGTTGCAAATGTCGAGCTACATCCCGGTTGCGCCTGATCACGTGTGCTTGTGCGGCAGCGGCAAAACGTTCGGGGCGTGCTGCCAGCCCAAACGTTTGTGGTATCCGGTGTGTCACAATCCCGGCATCCCCGGCGAGGCCGGCTACAGTTTGCTGAAAGTGCAGTCGGCTACCATTCCGGTGATTGGGGCCATCGCGCGCCTGGAGTTGATGGACGACATCCGCCTAAACTGCGTAGAAGACACGCCGGAGCGGGCCTTCTGGATCTACGAGGGCGACCCCGCCATCCAGACGTCGCACGGCATCATGTGCTTTGGCGACATCGAACTGCAACACAATCGTACCCTGTATATCACCGCCTTGAGCGATCTGCGGATGCGGACCCTGCTGAACCTGCTGCGCGAAACGTGTGGGCGCTGGATAGGCAAACCGCAGATCCAGTATGACGTGATGCACATCATCGATAAGCGCACCGGCAAATCGGTGACGCGCCAACCGGAGGCTCCGGCGGCGCGCGGGCGGCGGCGAAAGCGGTAAGGAGAATGAACGATGTGCCTGCCCCCTTTTTTTATGGTTGAACCTGAACTGGCCGCGCGGGAAACACGATCGATTATGATTCTCGAGCGGCAAAACGGCATTCCACCGGGCAATTACGGCCTGCTCGAATTCTATTGTCCCGATCCGGCGTGCGATTGCCGCCGCGTGATGCTCGACGTGGCCGAGGAGCGGCATCCAACACGTGTTCTGGCCGCTATCAGCTATGGCTTTGACCGCGACGATCCGGAAGCCGGGCCGTTTCTCGATCCACTCAATGAGCAAAGTCGTTATGCGCCGGCACTGTTGAAGCTGGTGTCAGAGATCGTGCTGTCTGACCGTCGTTATCTGGCGCGCCTGGAACGGCACTACCACATCGTTAAAGAGGCGGCGGCCAATCCTAAACACCTGGCTTATCAAGAGCTGCAAGAGGCCATCGGCAGTGAGCCGGAAGCGTTGCTTGAGTCCCTGCGTGCCATTGATAGCGGGGACAATCTCCGCAGTCTGGTTGCGCCGCCGGTAGGCCGCAACGATCCGTGTCCCTGTGGCAGCGGCAGGAAATACAAGCAGTGTTGCGGACGAAGATAAGATGAACAGAACAAACAAGGAACGTATCCTCGATTATCTTTGGTCTATCTCACCCGATTGGGCGACCAACGGTCAGATTCGAGACGCGACGGGTATCAAATCTCACCAACAGGTCTATATGCTCACCCAAGAGTTAAGGGGAAAGCGGTTGATTCAGGGTGAACAGCATGGAAAAGAGTGGATTTTCTGGGCTGACGAATCGCCCGCTGTCCACCTGGCGTCACCGGGATCGGCCTCGATGCGCGAGATCTTCGGGAAAACTGAAGGGCAACTCTCACCGCGCGCTTTTGAGGATCTGGCCCGATCGGTGATGAGTGCGCATTTCGGTGTTCCACTCGTAACCGGACAGGTACCAGGTGTGCCGAAAGCGTTCGATTTAGTTTCACCGGATGGCAGCATCATTGGCGACGCCAAGTATTTCACGTTGGTGCAGGGACAGCGCCTGCCGCCGGCGAAGTTTTCTGTCATCGCCGAACACGTATGGCTCTTGGAGAAAACGAAGGCATCGACCAGATTCCTGGTATTCGGCAACCAACGCGAGGTGCCACAGCTTTGGTTGAAACGCTATGGCAGTCTTGTTTCGGCGGTTGACTTCTACTTTTTGAGTGAGGATGGAGCGTTGGAATTGCTTCAGTTGTTTTCAAGTGACCATTCTTCTTTAGTTTCCGCTAAATAACGCAGAGGAAAAAGGTGGTAATGGGCTCAAAGTATGGTAATCTAGTTGTGTCAAACAAAAAACCAGACCAAGAGGCCCATTACCATGATCG
>JAIOAS010000306.1 GCA_019873725.1 Chloroflexota bacterium
GTCAGCAGATTAAGCAGATTTAGCAGATTATGCGCTGTAAATCGGTCAAAAATCTGCTTAATCTGCTAAATCTGCTGATGAAAATGGCAATTTTAGTGTGCGGTTAGTATATTATCTTATCCGTAAAATCCGTGTGATCCGTGTACTATTATTGTAACCCCTCGATGCGGTAGGTGAACCCCAACATCTCCAGGATGGCGGAATCCACACCCACCGGGCGTGAGAACTGCACTTCGAAATCCTGGAACCCATCCGGCCCGATATTCCACGGCAGCAGCGGTGTGGACGCTTGCAAAGTCCCGATACCGCCGCTGTAGGTGAACTTGATGTTGTCCAGCGTGACAACCAGTGGCGATTCGCCGTCGTTGTAGATCGTGCCATTGATGACAATCACATTGCGGGTCGGGTCGTCGAAAACGTCGGACAGTTGCACGTCGGGGATGGCCGGGCCGGGCTGGGGCGCTTCGTAGGTCAACGCGAATTGCGTGCTGTTGGCCGAGAGCGTATCGCTGCGGAAAATCCACGTGACGGGAGACGGCATATCCCGCGGCACCGCATAACCGGCGCTGCCCGCCGCTTTCTCGCCGTGGGCCAGGATGCGCGTGAGCGGGCCGTACTGGCCCAAATTGGTGGCTGTAGAGTCAAGCGTGTAACGCTGCCCGGCGTTGTCCTCAAGCACCATGTCGAAGAAGGAAGCATTTACGTCCTGGTTGCTCTCATTCGTGACCTGGTACTCGACGATGAAATAGATCATCGCCGCATCCTCATTCGTCACGCGCGTCTCCAAAATTTCGACCTTGAGGCCGTCCACCCGCTGATCTTGGGCAAAGGTGCTCTCTTCGGGCAGATAGCGTGCCTGGGCGATCAAGCGGGTCGCTTGTTCGCTGTCTAGCATCATCACCGTCAATGCCGGTCTGTTCTGCGCCATAGGCGAAAGGTCTGCGGCATCGATGCGCTGGACTTGCGGCGCGCCAAAGGCCAGCACGCTGCCGTTATCAAGCGTGAGCATCAGGCGGTCTGCGCTGGTCAGACCGGCGAGCACGGATTCGTTCGTCGGCGCATACGGCAGGCCCACCACGTAATTGATCACCGTCCCATAGAGCCACACGGCGACGCTCTGCTGTTCGTGGGGCAGGGGCCAGCGTCCCTGATCCGGCATCACCGGCACCACCGGGTAAACGGTCCCGGCGACGTTCAGTTGATTGGGTAAGACGGTGACAACCGGTGCGCCGCTCTCCTGCACAACCGCAATGCCGGCTGGAATGGTGGGCGGTGAGGAGAACGTGGACAGCTTGACGACCTTCGCCTGTTCTGCACCGCCGGTGGGGCGTTGCGCACGCGCGTTGAGCAGTGCCGCCACACCCACGCCGACGATGATCACCGCGCCAAGCATGATGAGCAGGATGGCCCAGGTGGGGGGATAAATGCTGCTGTGTCCCGCGACGCTCGCTGCATCTGCCGGGGCGTACTCTTGGGGTGGCGTTGCCATCGGCGGTGGTGTGACCGTCGGCGGTGGAGTTTGCGCGGCTGATGGTGGGGGTGGCGTGGCAGCCGCTTCCGTGCCGGCCGAGATGTTCAGCAATTCATCGTAGGCCTGGCGTTTCTGCGGATCGGCCAGACGCTCGTAAGCGTCGTTGATGTCCTTGAATCGTTCTTCGGCATCCGGCGCAGCATTGCGGTCGGGATGGTAGATCCGCGCCATGTTGCGGAAGGCGATGCGCACCTCTTCCGGCGTCGCGCTCGGCGTGATGCCGAGGATTGCATAATAGTCTTTGATCGTTCTGGATGCCATGATATTGTGCTCTCGTGATAATGACGCTATGGGATCGTGACGGGCAAGGCTGGCGGCGCGATGCGCACGCTCACCTCGGGTTTGGCAGCCTCGATGAGCCGGTCAAAACCCAAGAGCGGGATCATCACCCGCACTGTGCCCACGGTGGAGACGGTGAACGAGATCTGTCCCTGATCGTCGGTGTAGCCGCGCGCCAGTTCCGCTTTGGTCTCCGGCGAATGGACGGTGACGAAGAAACCCGGCACACCTTCGCCCGCGCCCAGCAGCCCATCGTTGTTAGCGTCGTAATAGACGAGGACGCGGAACGTGCGGAAGCCGGTGGGAGCCGGGGTGCGCGTGGGCGGCGGCGGCGTCGTTACCAGGCGGAAATCCAATTCGCGGCTTTCGCCCCCTGCCTCGGGTGTCGGCTCGGTGGGGGTAGCAATCGGCGAGACCGGCGTCTGTGGCGTTTGAGTGGGCCGCGGTGTGGTGACGACTGTGGGCAGCGGGGTGGAGTCACCCTTACCAGGGGCGGGCGTGACTTGCGCGCCCGGCACGGTCAGCTCGCAGCGCAAGGTGTAGGCGCTCTGCGCTGCGTCCCGCATGTCCATACGGTCGCCCTGACCGACGAGGATATAGAGCCAGCCTTCGTAGGTGGCGTAGTAGGAAAGCCGGCTGTTGAAGTTGCCCAGGGCGAGGTCGTCGTTCGCCATCACAAAGTAGCCCTCGCCCGGCCCGCTGTAGAACACCATGCGCGGATCGACGGCGGGATCGAGGTTGCTGGTCTCGCACGTCAATTGCAAGCCCGGCTTGACCCGGATTTTGAAGTAGTCGTTATCCACCGTCGCCCCGCCCCAGGGCATAAAGTTGCAGGCATAGTTCAAGCCCGACGCGATGGTGGTGGCAATGTCGAAATTGTAGTTTGGCTCGTACGCATCGTAACCGCTGGGCCAGGTGGCCCTGGGCGTGTTGGTAGGGGCCGATGACGTGGGCGTGTTCGTGGGGATGGGCGTGGATGTGGGTTGCAGAATGGCGACCTCGAGCAAATAGTCCACAATGACGGCCGGGTCGGAGGCCGTCGTCACCGGCGCGACGCACAGGTAGTAAGGCGCAGGGGAGGTCGCCTGCAAGGTTATTTCTAGCTGGTGATTGCTCGACGTGGTGTTTCCCATAATGAAATAGCCGTTGTTGTCGTAGACTCTGAGCCAGCGGGTGAGCCCATAATCGGTCAGGATGAGCCGGTATTGCAAGCCCAGGGTGGTTTGGATGCGGAAACAATCGATATCGAAAGTGTTCGTGATGGCGCCGACGATCCTGCCAGGCACGGCGAGAGCGTTGGCGGTGGCAGGGACGTCATTGGTTTCTGTTTCTTTGGGGACGCCGGGCGGCGGCGCCAGCGGGGGGGTGGGCGTGATAGTAGGTGTTGGAGTATTCGTTGGCGTGGTCGCAATCGTATCGACCTGGAGTTGATAGTCGTAGGGCGGTCCTAATGGAGTCGGCTGGCCGCCCCCGACACTGACTCGGAAGTAATAACTGGTATCCTGTGCTATGAAATCGAAGCTTACAGGAGCAGTCGTACTCGTTGAGCCACCGCTAGTACGGGCAAAAGCCGCGTTGTAGATGTCGAGTTGTCGGATTTGACTTTCGCGTGGGGTGAGGGTGACTCTGTAACTTGAACCTACGGTTGTGGTTAAAACAAAATAATCCAGATCACTGATGGTTTCGATGTCGCCGAACATCAATTCGCCGATAGCAATCGGATTGGCTGTACCGAAAGAGTCGTTTGGTTCGACCTCCACAGCCGTCGGCGCCAGCGGATTCGCGCTGCTGTGCCACGGCGCTGCGCCCAGCGTCATCAACGTCACGCTGAGCACGATCACCAGCGTACCCAGTCCGGTCGTCCATCGTTTCACTTGTACGTTCATTCCCATTCCTCCAAGAGCGATCAGCTATCAGCCCTCAGCCTTCAGCGATTAAGCCGGAGCCAGACTAGACTACAAAAGTCTCACGAGGCGCTCGGTCAAGCAGACACGTCGTTGAACACCTGGTCTACACATTACAGTACGTGCTAAGACTTTTGTAGTCTTGAACGCTGATGGCTGACGGCTGAAAGCTGAGAGCTACCAGCTAATGCGCTGAAATCGGCTCCATCGGGGCCATGCTCGCCAATAACCGCTTCGTCCCGATTCCATTGGTAAAGAGGACGGTCACCATTTCGCTGCGCCCGTCCAACTGGCTCTCCAAGACAATGCCTTCGCCGTAGTGCGTGTGCCGCACGCGCTGGCCCTGGCGATATTGCAACTGCGGCGCGGGGGCCGGCGTGCGCTCAGTCTTGCGCGCGTCCGGCATGCGCACGGCTGACTCCTGCCAGCTCGCGCCCCAACTGCGCGTCCCCGTCGTTTCACTTTGCTTTTTTGTGCGGCGTCGAGGGCGGTCGAGGACGGCGTCCGGCAGGTCGCTCAAGAAGCGCGAGGGCGCAGAAGGGTCGCCGCTGTTGCCGTACTGTCCCCAGCTCCGGCGGAAGGCGTAGCTGAGGTACAGTCGTTTTTCGGCCCGCGTCATGCCCACGTAGAGCAAGCGCCGTTCCTCCGCCACCTGTTGCGGCGAATCCAGCGAACGGCTGTGCGGCAGCAGTCCTTCTTCCAGCCCCGTGAGAAAGACAACCGGGTATTCCAATCCCTTGGCGCTGTGCAGGGTGAGCAGCGTGACCGCGCGGACCTCTTCGCCGAGTTCGTCGATGTCGGCGACCAGCGCCACATCGGTGAGGAATTCGGGCAGGGTGATGCCCGGCGCATCGGCGACGACGGCGCGCAACGCCTGGATGTTCTCCCAGCGCGATTCGCCGTCCTCAGAGCCGTCGCGGACGTAGCCTTCGTAGCCGGTGTCCGCGAGGATGACATCCAGCAATTGCGCCACACTCACCTCGGCGCGGAGTTTCTGCCAGCGCATTACCAGCCCGACGAAGCCCTTCAAGGCTTGCGCAGCGCGGCTGGCGAGCGCACCCTGCTCCAGCACGTGCAGCGCGCCTTGATAGCGGCTGCCGCCGAGTGCGTTCGCGGCCTCGCCTACGACTTCCAACGTGCGCGTGCCAAGTCCACGCGGCGGGACGTTGACCACGCGCGCGAAGCTGACATCGTCATCCGGCGTCTGCGCCAGGCGCAGGTAGGCCAGCACGTCCTTGATCTCCTTGCGGGCATAGAAGCGCGTTGCGCCGATGAGTCGATAGGGGATGCCGTAGCGCACGCAGGTCTCTTCCAGCGCGCGGGATTGGGCGTTGGTGCGGTACATCACGGCGATATCGCTGTAGGCGTAGCCGGAGCGCGTCAGCGTCATGATCTCGCGGACGACGTAATCGGCTTCCTCGCGCTCGTCGTAGGCTTCGTGGAGCACAATCCGGTCGCCGCCGCGCCCGCGCGTGAAGAGGTGCTTGGGCGTGCGGTCGCTGTTGTGCGCGATGATCGCCTGCGCCGCGTCGAGGATCACCTGCGTGGAACGGTAGTTTTCCTCCAGCAGGAATTGTTGCAATTCGGGGAAATCGTTGCGTAGCCGCTGGATGTTGCGGTAGTCGGCCCCGCGCCACG
>JAIOAS010000307.1 GCA_019873725.1 Chloroflexota bacterium
GAACGAGCTGCCGGTACCCGGCAACGGCAGCCTGGCGGCGGGGCCAAAGGCAAACTGCCGACACTGGCGGACAAATTGCTGTTTGTGCTGTATTACTACAAGGTTTACCCCACTTTTGATGTACTCGGCACGCAATTCAAGATGGCACGCT
Source organism: Chloroflexota bacterium (assembly GCA_019873725.1). GTDB lineage: Bacteria > Chloroflexota > Anaerolineae > B4-G1 > SLSP01 > DSWT01. Next base: position 152 of record JAIOAS010000307.1, read on the forward strand.
CGAAAGCCCATACTAACCTGTACAAGTTGTCTGCGGTGTTATATGCGACCTTGGTGCGGTTGGAGATGCTGCCGTATCGCGAATTCAAGACGCCCGAGGATTTGAAAACCGCCTTACAAGGGATCGAGCAGATCATCATTGACGCTACAGAGCGCGCATACCGTCGTCCGCAGGATGATACCACCCAGCGGGACTATTACAGTGGTAAAAAAACGCCATACGCTGAAAAACACCATCATCTCCACGGTCGATAAGGTCATCCTGTTTGTGGGGCGCACATTCACTGGCCATAATCACGATTATACTATGCTGAAAACTGAATTACCACCTGAACTCGAGTGGTTCAGTGATGTGGAAGTATGGCTAGACCTGGGCTACTTGGGCATTGAAACGGACTATGCGGGTGCCCAGATCAACATACCGACCCGCAAACCGCGCAAAAGCAAGGCGAACCCGGAACCGCAACTCACACCAGAGCAAACCGCGGTCAACCGGGCGGTCAGTCAAGTGCGCATTTTCGTCGAGAATGCCATTGGCGGCATCAAGCGTTACAATATCCTCGTACATTGTTTTCGTAATCACAAAGAAAACTTCGAAGATGATATTATCGGCATCTGTGCTGGCTTATGGAATTTTTTCTCTCGCTTATTAAGGAACAACTCTGTTGATTATCATTGAAAAGAGGTTACTATGATTGATAATGGTTTCCCCCCAATCCATCCAGGTGAGTTTCTGGCTGAAATACTGACAGACCTTGATATAACGCAGGCGCAGTTCGCACGTGCGATTGGGATATCACCGATGCGAGTGTCGCACATCATCCTTGGCAAGCGCCCTGTCACTGCGGAACTCGCCCTTCTGTTTGGACGCGCACTGGGCCAATCGCCGCAATACTGGCTCAATTTGCAAGCAGATTACGATCTCAAGACAGTCGAAACAACGATCAGTGAACGATTGCAGGCTGTCAGAGCGCTGGTTCCCGTTTAGAGATCCCTGGTGAAAGCTTTTTGTATCCAGGGTCTTATCCTTCTTGCTCCGAGGGGAACGCCAGTTCCCCGTTTTATGCTCATAAGACGCGGATCTGGCGATCCGCGCGAAGCAAAAATAGGGAACGGTGACGCGAATGATAAAGTCCTGTTTTTGTGCCCCTTCGTTTTGACGAACCTGCCAAACGCCATTATAATCAGAACCGCGAATAAAACTTTATCACGAATCCACTATAGGGCGAATTGGCAATTCGCCCAACAAAATTTGACTATCCGACTAACGATCATAAGACTATTGGAGGACTTCATGAATTATCGAGCCATGTACGACCTGTTAGCCGAAGACTTGGCCCAGCAAGGTATCGACGTCGAAGCCGTGAAAGCGCGGCTGAAGGCGCAGAAGATCGAGACGCCTTCGTGGGGCTATGCGAACAGCGGCACGCGCTTCAAGGCGTTTGCCTGGCCCGGCGCCGCCGTCACCACCCGCGAGAAGCTCGACGATGCGGCGATGGTCCACAAGATGACGGGCATCGCGCCGTCGGTGGCGCTGCACATCCCCTGGGACAAGCCGGAGGACAACGACTACACCGCGATGCGCCAATACGCCGAAGCGCAGGGTATCAAGCTGGGGGCGATCAATCCCAACGTGTTCCAGGATGATGCGTATCGCCTGGGGTCGTTCGGCAATCCCAATCCTGGCATCCGCGAGATGGCGCTCGACCACATCCTGGAGTGCTGCGAGATTATGACGAAGACCGGCAGCCGTGACCTCAGCCTGTGGTTCGCCGACGGGACGAACTACGCCGGGCAAGATAGCCTGCGCGGGCGCAAGCGCCGCTTCGAGCAGGGCTTGCAACAGGTCTACGCGCACTTACCGGCGGGTGGGCGGATGCTGATCGAGTACAAGCTGTTCGAGCCGGCCTTCTACAACACCGATTTGCCCGACTGGGGCACGTCGTATGCGTTCAGTCTCAAGCTGGGTGAACGCGCGCAGGTGTTGGTCGATTTGGGCCATCATGCGCAGGGCGTCAACATCGAGCAGATCGTGGCCTTTTTGCTCGACGAGGGTAAGCTGGGCGGCTTCCATTTCAACAACCGCAAGTACGCGGATGATGACCTGATCGTGGGGACGGTCAATCCCTACGAACTGTTCCTCATCTACAACGAATTGGCCGACGCGGAACTGGGCGCCTCCGAACCGGCGCACACTACGGCGAACAACGTCGCCTACATGATCGACCAATCGCACGCGGTTGAAGGCAAGCTGGCCCCGATGATCTACTCGGTGCTCAACTGCCAGGAGGCCTACGCGAAGGCGTTGCTCGTACCGCGCCAAAAGCTCGCCGCCGCGCAATCCGAGGGCGACGTCCTGGGCGCGCACCGCATCCTCACCGAGGCTTACCGCTACGACGTGCGCCCGCTGCTCGCCGTCGTCCGCGAGGAAATGGGCGTGCCGATCGATCCCATTGCCGCTTACTGGGCCAGCGGCTACGAAGAGAAAATCCGCAACGAACGCGGCCTCGCCGAAACCAGCGGCGGCTATCAGTAAACATCTAACCACGAATCTACACGAATTTTCACGAATGAAGGTAACTGTTCAGGCCGGCCAGTTTTTTGACAGGATTCACAGGATTAACAAGATTTTCAGCCTGTTTTGTTACCAAATCCTGAAAATCCTGTTAATCCTGTCTAAATCCGCGTTCAGGCTGAATAGTTACGAATGAAGAACAAATTAGTGTAGTTTCGTGAAGATTCGTGGTTTTTCTCAGGGAGTGTCAATGACCTTAGCTTCCCTCAGCCCGCGTGCGTTTCACGTGATGGTGAAGCCGCGCGGGCCGGTGTGTAACCTCAATTGCGCCTACTGTTATTACCTCGCTAAGGAGAAGCTGTATCCCGGCAGCGACTTTCGCATGAGCGACGCCGTGCTCGAAAGCTTCACCCGGCAATACATTGCAGCGCAGCGGGTGCCGGAAGTGACATTCGGCTGGCAGGGCGGCGAACCGTTGCTGATGGGCATCGATTTCTTCGAGCGCGCGATGGCCTTGCAGGAACAGTACCGTCGCCCAGGGATGCGCATCATCAACACGCTGCAAACCAACGGCACGCTGCTGGATGAGGCGTGGGGTAGATTCTTCAAGGCGCACGACTTTCTCGTCGGGCTGAGCCTCGACGGGCCGCAAGCAATGCACGATGCCTACCGCCGCGACAAGGGTGGCGCCCCCACGTGGGAGCGGGTCATGCGCGGGCAAGACATCCTGCACAGATACGGCGTCGAGTACAACATCCTCTGCACCGTGCATCAGGCCAACGCCGATCATCCCGTCGAGGTGTATCGCTTCTTCCGCGACGAGGTGGGGGCGCAGTTCGTCCAGTTCATCCCCATTGTGCGGCGCGATAACGAGACCGGCTACCAGGAAGGCTCACGTCTCACCGCCCACTCCGTCACCGCGCAGCAGTACGGTGATTTTCTCATCGGCGTGTTCGACGAATGGGTGCGGCACGACGTAGGGCGCGTCTACGCGCAGATTTTCGATGTGGCGCTGGCCGCGTGGATGGGACAGCGCGCCGGACTGTGCATCTTTGAGCCGACGTGCGGCCTGGCCCTGGCAATGGAACACAATGGCGACCTGTACGCCTGCGACCATTTCGTCGAACCACGCTACCGGCTTGGCAACATGATGGAGACACCGCTCGTGGAACTGGTCGCCTCGGAGGCGCAACGGAAGTTCGGGCAGGCTAAACGCGACACGCTTCCCCAGCAGTGCCGCGACTGCGAGGTGCGCTTTATCTGCAACGGCGGCTGTCCCAAAAATCGTATCGCGGTCACGCCGGATGGTGAACCAGGACTCAACCACCTCTGCGCAGGCTACAAGGCGTTCTTCACCCACATCGACCGTCCGATGCGGATGATGGTCGAAGAGTTGCGCCATCACCGCGCCCCGGCCAACGTGATGCGCCGTCTGGCCCAGGAAGAAGCGGACCTGGCGGCCCGCTTCGCGCAGGCCGGGCGTAACGATCCATGTCCATGCGGGAGCGGAAAGAAATACAAGCACTGCCACGGACGCGCGTGAAAGGGCCATCAAGGCCACTCAATCCTGGCGCGCAAGATCGGCGAAGTAGGGAGCGGGGCTCTCCGGGGGGGGAACCTTCAGCCACAGCGCGACCTTGCTGAAGGGGAGGCCAAAAATGGGCGAGCAGAGACTCGAACTCTGGACCTCACGGATGTGAACCCAAAGACCTCATTGGCATTCCCTGGCGCGTGGCGTTCGCGTTGCAGGCGGACGGGTGGTATCTGCGCCAGGACATCATCTGGGCGAAGCCGAATCCGATGCCGGAGAGCGTCACCGATAGATGCACGAAGGCGCACGAGTATGTGTTCCTGTTGAGCAAGTCGGCGCGGTATTATTATGATGCTGAGGCGATAAAAGAGGATTCGACAGGTGGCACGAAAGGGGCCGCTGCTTCATTCAGGCGGGACAATTCCAAGCGTGGGCTGAGTATTTGCCCAAATTCTCCAATGCCAACACATAGGGCGAATAGAGACGATACACGCTACGACGGGCCAAGCCGCAACCGCCGTTCTGTCTGGACAATCGCCACGCAGCCCTACAGTGGCGCGCACTTTGCCACGTTCCCGCCGGCGTTGGTCGAGCCGTGCATCCTGGCTGGAAGCGCCGAGGGCGACATTGTGCTCGATCCGTTCTGCGGTAGTGGCACGGTTGGCCTCGTCGCCAGGCAGTATGGGCGCGCGTTCGTGGGGATTGACTTGAACAGGCAATACCTTGAGGATTTTGCATTGCCGCGAGCAGAAAGGCGACAGACGGCGAAGAGCATTGTCGCTTTGCCTTTATTTGATTTGTGATTGGGTTGCTCCAGGGCTTGACTTGTGTGGTATAATAAGGTCAGGTCTGGACAACCAATCGAGGGCAAAACAGCCGTCAGCGCGTTTTGCTTTCCATAACAATTTCATACGTTGTGGGCGAACGTCCCCACTGTAGCTGTGGCCTTCGAGGTTGTCCAGACCCCTGGTGCGCGCTGTTACAGTGGGGATTTTTGCGTCACGGCGGAAAGGGAGTCTAGGTATACTAACCGCACACTAAAATTGCCATTTTCATCAGCAGATTTAGCAGATTAAGCAGATTTTTGACCGATTTACAGCGCATAATCTGCTAAATCTGCTTAATCTGCTGA
>JAIOAS010000308.1 GCA_019873725.1 Chloroflexota bacterium
CGGCAGAGCGATCCTGATCGACCACGGATGGGGCATCGTCACCGGCTACTGGCATCTCTCGCGCATCGACGTGACCGTGGGGCAATCCGTGGCGCAGGGCGAGATCATCGGCGCGGTCGGCAACACCGGCCTTTCCACCGGCCCGCACCTGCACTGGGAATTGTGGGTCAACGGCGTGTCGGTCAGTCCCCTGCAATGGGTGTACGGCCTCACAGAAGCTGGGCTGTCAACGGATTAAACGGATGGAACGGATTTTTTTTCTTCCTTCTGGTAAGAATGGCTTTGCCGTAACCTGGGACGTGGGGTTGTCAACGGATTAAACGGATGGAACGGATTTTTGGGGGAGGGCGTCATTGGTGGAGTTGACCGATTATCGCCGTGCGGGGTGGGACATTCGCTATTTTGCGCGTGTGGACTCGACGAACACTGCCCTACTGGAGGCGGGGCGCCAGGGCGCGGCTGAAGGGCTGGTGTACGTCGCCGATGAGCAGACGGCAGGCCGGGGGCGTCTGGATCGCCGTTGGATCGCCCCGCCGGGAACGTGTCTGCTGCTTTCGCTGCTCTTTCGTCCGCCGGAGCCGTTCACCTATCACGCGCCGCGCCTCACGATGCTCTGCGGGATGGCGATGGCCGATGCGGTGGAGACGACGTCCGGCGTCGCCGTACAGCTCAAGTGGCCCAATGACCTCATCATCAACGCGCCAGGGGCGTGGCGCAAAGTTGCCGGCATGTTGAGCGAAATCGGCTTCGGCGCAGATAACCGGCCTTTCCTGGTCGTCGGCATTGGCCTGAATGTGAACGTGCCGTCTGAACTGTTGCCTGACCTGGCCCCCAACGCAACGAGCTTGCTTTCCGAGGGTGGGCAGCAGGTCGAGCGGGCGGCCCTGTTGGATGCTTTCCTGACCCGCGTGGAAGCCTACCAGGCCATGCTACGCGCTGGAGGCGATGTGCTGCCCTTATGGCGAGAGCGTCTGGCGTGGATGGGTCACCCCGTCCAGCTCCACACCCCCACCGGTAGTGCGACCGGCATCGCCGAGGACGTGGATGAGACGGGCGCGCTGTGGCTACGTCTACCCGACGGCAGCCGCCAGGCCTTCTCCGTCGGTGACGTGAGCTTGCGGCTTTGATTTCTACATGAGTAGGTTATAATCGAGGACGTTGATAAGTGAATTGCGTCAAGCGTTATCTGTCTGCTAACGAATCAACCGTCCGCTGGCTGCACCGTTAAAGACCAGTTGACTGACGACTATCCGACTACTGTTGAGGAGTACATCATGCGTTATGTGGTGATTTCTGATATCCATGGCAATTTCCCCGCGCTCCAGATGGTACTGGTAGACGCGCAACCCTTCGATGCTGTTCTTTGTCTTGGCGATGTCGTAGGCTACGGGCCGAATCCCAACGAATGTGTGGAGCGCTTGCAGGATTTTCCCTTCACGTGCATTGTCGGCAATCATGACTGGGGAGCGATTGGCCGGGCGGATCTGCTTATCTTCAATAACGACGCCCGCCAGGCGCTCTATTGGACACAGCAGGAGTTATCTGCGGAAAACCGTAGTTTCCTTTCGGACTTACCGGTGACGGTGGAAATGGACAGCTTTTTGCTGGCCCATGGCAGCCCCCGCGAGCCGATTTGGGAATATCTGGTGGATGCGCGTTCGGCCAGGGACAATTTTGCACAATTCAATTTCCAGGTGGCATTGGTCGGCCACACCCACTTACCGTTGGCGCTCGAATGGGCAGAGGAGCACAAGCAGGCGCGGATTCTCCTGCCGGATTGGGGAACGCCACTATCGTTGAGCGGGCGACGGCTGATCCTCAATCCGGGCAGCGTGGGGCAGCCCCGCGACGGCGACCCGCGCGCCAGCTACGCCATCCTCGACGCCGACCAGATGACGTGGGAATTCCGGCGCATCTCCTACGCCGTGGAGATCACGCAGGAGCGCATGCGCGCCCGTGGCCTTCCGCAACGCCTCATCGACCGCTTGCAGATGGGCCGGTAAGTGCGCGTATGGAAGGAACTTTGGTATGGATGCAGACGTCTTACATACATACCGATTAAGGAGGAAGATTATGAAATCGAAAGTGATGTTACTATTGCTTGTTGTCACCTTGCTTGTTGTTGGTTGCGCGATGCCTGCCCAGCAAATTACTGTAGAGTCGACGGCCGAGCCGCCGATGGAAGAACATCGGGCCTACGATGAGGCTGCTGGCAGCGCTACAAACAGCGCTATGGGTGGCGATACTGCTGCCTGGGCCGGCGAAACGCAAGCCAAGATGATCGTCTACACCGCCGAAATGTCGCTCGTGGTCAAAGATTCCGACGTCGCCCAGGACGACATCACCAAGATGGTTGAAGGAATTGGCGGCTACGTCAGCAACTCCAGCAGTTACACCTACAGCGGCGGCCTGCGACGCATCACCCTCACCTTGCGCGTGCCTGCCGACAAGTTCAACGACACGATGCAGGCGTTACGCGATATGGCGATGGAAGTCACGCAGGAGACCATCGGCTCGCAGGACGTGACCCAGGAGTACGTCGATCTGGAATCCCGCCTGCGCGCGTTGGAAGCCAAGGCCGAGCGCCTGGAAGAGCTGATGGATCAGGCCGAGGACACCGAAGCCGTTCTCGCCGTCTACGAGCAGTTGAGCCAGACGCAGATCGAGATCGAGCAGACGAAAGGCCGCATGCAATATCTGGAGCGCTCCGCCGCGATGGCGACCATTACCGTCTCCCTCACACCCGACGCCCTCTCTCAGCCGATTGAGGTTGCCGGCTGGCGGCCGGCGGGCATTGTGAAGTCGGCTTTCGAGGCGCTGATCAAAGTCTTCCAATTCTTGATCGGTGCGCTGATCTGGATCGTCATCCTGGTTATCCCGGTGTTGCTCTTCATCGGCGGGGTGCTCTATCTGTTTGGCAGAGGATTACGCCTTGTCTTTGGCGGTCGCAAACGCACGCCCAAGACACCGCCCACTCCGCCCGCCGCATCTTAATCCGTTAAAATCCGTTCAATCCGTTGACACTCAATGAGCAAACCGGTAGGACGCACTTTTGTCTTAATCCGTTAAAATCCGTTCAATCCGTTGACACTCAATGAGCAAACCGGTACTGCACGGAATCCGTTAAAATCCGTTCAATCCGTTGACACTCAATGAGCAAACCGGTAGGACGCACTTTTGTCTTAATCCGTTAAAATCCGTTCAATCCGTTGACACTCAATGAGCAAACCGGTACTGCACGGAATCCGTTAAAATCCGTTCAATCCGTTGACACTCAATGAGCAAACCGGTAGGACGCACTTTTGTCTTAATCCGTTAAAATCCGTTCAATCCGTTGACACTCAATGAGCAAACCGGTACTGTACGGAATCCGTTAAAATCCGTTCAATCCGTTGACCTTCAAACAACCGCGGCAGATGTTTATCAGGACATCTGCCGCGTTGTCGTGTTTGTCCTTACCCCACCTGATAATTCGGCGGTTCTTTCGTGATGATGACGTCGTGCGGGTGGCTTTCGATCAGCCCGGCGTTGGTGATGCGGGTGAACTGCGCCTTCTCCCGCAATTCTTCCAGGCTGGCTGCGCCCGCATACCCTAAGCCGGCGCGCAAGCCGCCGACCAGTTGGTAGATGTAGTCGTGCAGCGGCCCCTTGTAAGGCACACGCCCTTCGACGCCTTCCGGGACGAGCTTGCCGCTGCCGCTCTGTCCCGTGCCGTAGCGGTCGCGCCCGTAGCCGCGCATCGCGCCCAGGCTGCCCATCCCGCGATACTCCTTGAAGCGCCGCCCGTCGTAATAGACCACTTCGCCCGGCGCTTCGTCCAGCCCGGCGAGCATACTGCCGAGCATTACCACGTGCGCCCCCGCCGCCAACGCTTTGACGATGTCGCCGCTGTATTTGATGCCGCCATCCGCGATGATGGACACGCCGTAAGGTTTCGCCGCCGTCGCGCACTCATGGATGGCGCTGAGCTGCGGCATCCCCGCTCCCGCGATAATGCGCGTGGTGCAGATCGATCCCGCCCCTACGCCCACCTTGATCGCGCTGGCGCCCGCCTTGATGAGCATCTCTGTCCCTTCCGCCGTCACCACGTTCCCGGCGATGATCGGCAGATCGGGCCAGCGATGGCGGATGCGCTCGATGGCGCGGATCACGCCTGCCGAATGGCCGTGCGCCGTGTCGATCACGACGACATCCAACCCCATCGGTACCATCAGGCTTAGCCGCTCCTCCAAATCCGCCCCCACGCCCACCGCCGCCCCCACAACCAGGCGACCGCGCGCATCCTTGGCCGCGTTCGGGAAGTCCTGCGCTTTTTGGATGTCCTTGACCGTGATCAGTCCCTTGAGGACGCCGTCCTCGTCGACCAACGGCAGCTTCTCGATGCGATGTTTGTGCAGGATATGCTTGGCCTCGTCCAACGTGATACCGATGGGGGCGGTAATGATGTCCTCCGCCGTCATAAACGCCGTCACCGGTTGGTCGAAGTCCTTCTCATCCACAAAGCGGAAGTCGCGGTTGGTGATGATGCCGACCAGATGGTTATTCTCATCCATAATCGGCACGCCACTGATGTGGTAGGTGGACATAATCTCCTCGGCATCGCCCAGCAGCGCCGTCGTCGGCAGGGTGATCGGATCGACGATCATCCCGGACTGTGAGCGTTTGACCTTGGCGACCTCCGCGGCTTGTTCCTCCGGCGAAAGGTTGCGATGGATAATGCCCATGCCGCCCTCCCGCGCCAGTGCAATCGCCAGTGGCGCTTCGGTGACGGTGTCCATCGCCGCCGAAAGGATGGGGATATTCAACGTGAGCGTTGGCGTCAGCGCCGCGCTGACGTCGGTTTCGTTGGGCAAAACCTCGGTATACCCGGGCACGATGAGCACATCATCGAACGTCAACGCCTCAAACTTGCTAAAAATAGTATCAGTCATTACATTCCCCTTCACAGAATACTCGACCGCACCGGCATCGGCTTGACGAAAAAGCGCAGCAACCGTCGCAGATAGCGTGGCGTCATTAGAAAGATGCCACAGCAAGGCGTGCGTGTCAGTCACATAAGCTTCTGCCATGCGCTGTTGTCTACACGTCCCCACATCTCATGGCGTGCTTGAGTTATGTTTTCTTCAGTAAAACAATAACCCTCAAGCAAACCGCCTAAAACAATGCCCGATTCTGTCCTATGTTCTCGATTCGGTAGCTCCACAGTTAATCGTGGTCAGGCGCACCACCGGGCGACCAGTTCCCGGGTCGCTTTGGAGGGGCGGCCCCGGCGTTTGGGAGGTGTCCAGCGCGGGGGCGGCACT
>JAIOAS010000309.1 GCA_019873725.1 Chloroflexota bacterium
CGCACATCCGGGATGTTGGTGATTTCGACGATCATCTGGTCCATGCAGATACGTCCGCGGATCGGCGCGCGTTGTCCGTGGATGAGCACCGCCCCGCGATTAGAAGCCAGGCGCGGATAGCCATCGCCATAGCCCAGCGAGATCAATGCCACGCGGATAGGTCGCGTTGCCACAAAAGTGCGCCCGTAGCTGATTGCTGTTCCTGGCGCCACATCGCGCACGTGGATGACCGTCGTTTTGAGCGAGAGCGCACGGCGTAGCGGGAAGGGCGGGGTACAGGCTGGCGAGGGCGACATCCCGTAGATGAACAGACCGGGGCGCACGGCCGCCATATGTGCTTCTGGCAAGCTCACAACGGCGGCGCTGTTGCACATGTGCGGGAGCGGAATAGGGTACCCCAGGCGTTCCAGCTCGGCGAGAACATACTGAAAGCGTTTGAACTGGCGGCGGGCTTCGCTCAGGTCTTCTTGATCAGCCGTGGCAAAGTGCGAAAAGAGACCCTCGATCCTCAAGTTTGGCAGTGAGGCGATGTAGCGCACGAAATCCACGGTCTTCTCCGGTTCCAGGCCGTAGCGGGTCATCCCTGTGTCGATTTTGACGTGGACGGGCGTTGGTCCCTCGGCGTGGGCCGAGACTAACCGCGCCGTGTCCCAGTCGACCAGCGTGGGGGTGATGCGGTTGCGCAGTACCAGGTCCACGCCCGAAGGCGGCGTGTGTCCCATCAGCAGAATCGGCGCGGTGATTCCGCTTTCGCGCAGGGTCACCGCAACCTGAATGCGGTGGGCTGCCAGGCGGCTGGCACCGGCTTCCAAAGCCGTCCGCGAAACCGGCAACAAACCGTGGCCGTAGGCATTCGCCTTGACGCTGGCGATGATCTCTACGTTTGGACCGACAAAAGCTTTGATCGCTTGCACATTGTGGGCGATGGCATCGAGATCGACTTCCGCCCATGTGACGACACCGTCTGGAATCATACTCAACGTATCCTCGACTATCTTTGGATTGACGCACCTGTTGGGGTACGTATCCTTCCATCATAACAGATTTTCACGGGTTTTCCAGACGGATAAAGCTGTCAGCTATCAGCGATTGGTTTCAGCATAGTCTTTTAAGCTGAAAGCTGATGGCTGACTGCTGATAGCTATGGCAAATAGCTATGGCAAAATCATTGCCTCGCGTTCAGGGCCGACGCTGATGAAGGAAGCAGGCACGCCGGTTAATTCTTCGATACGGGCGATGTAGGCTTGCGCGGCGGCGGGCAAATCTTTGCGGTGGCGGGCGTGGCTGATGTCTTCTTGCCAGCCGGGTAGCTCTTCGTAAATCGGGCGGCAGCGGGCCAATACCTCGGCGCCCCATTCGGCGGGGAAACGCTCGATGCGCTCGCCGTCCAGTTCGTAGGCCACGGCGATCCGGAGTGTGGGCAGGTCGCTGAGCACGTCCAGCTTACTCACGGCAAAATCGTTCAGGCCGTTGACCTGGGCCGCATATCTCAGAATGACGGCGTCGAGCCAGCCACAGCGTCGGGGGCGCCCGGTGGTGGTCCCGTACTCGTGGCCGACCTCGCGGATGTGTTCACCGAGTGCATCTTCCAGCTCTGTTGGAAACGGGCCGGCGCCTACGCGTGTGGTATAGGCTTTGGCGATCCCCACAACCCGCCCTACATCTTTGGGACCGAAGCCCAGGCCGATTAACGCGCCGCCGCTGATCGGCGAAGAGCTGGTGACGAAGGGATAAGTCCCCAGGTTGAGGTCGAGCAGCGTGCCTTGCGCGCCCTCGGCGATAACGTGCTTGCCTTCTGCCAACGCCTGGCCTACCAGCGCAGTGCCATCGACCAAATGCGGAGCGAGTGCCTCGGCAGCCTGATGGAGTTGCGAGACGATCTGTCCGGCGGGCTGCGCTTTTAACCCATAGAGGTTGACCAGGCGTTCATTGTGTACGTCAACCAGTGCGCCGACAGCTTCGGCAAAGGCGTTGGGTTCCCGCATTTGTCCGGCGCGCAGGCCTACCCGTTGGGCTTTATCGGCGTAGGTGGGACCGATGCCGCGCTTTGTCGTGCCGATGGCCTCATACCCGCGCCTGGTCTCCGATGCGCCATCGAGCGCCTGATGGGTTGGCAGCACGAGATGTGCGCCTGCGGCAAGTTTCAAGTGTGCGGGGCTGACATCCAACCCCAGACCGCGCAACGTCTCCATTTCTCGCAGCAGCATCAGCGGATTGACTACCGTGCCTGCGCCGATGAGACAGGTCACGTGCGGGTAGAGGATGCCTGAGGGCACGAGATGCAGGGCGAGCTTGCGTCCCTCCGCGATGACCGTGTGTCCGGCGTTGTCGCCCCCGTTGAACCGGGCTACAATGTCGGCCTGGCTGGCAAAGTAATCGACGACCCGCCCTTTCCCTTCATCGCCCCATTGTGCCCCAACAATGATTGTGACCGGCATATCCTATTCTCCTTTCGACCGATTTGGAACTCCAGGGACTTTTCAAGATAGTTTTACCACAGAATTGGTGAAACTCCAACCGCTCACACGGGTGCCTTTCAGAATTGGGGCGACCGTTCCTTATATCGTGCCGCAGAGCACGCCGAGTTCGCAGAGATTTAAAAAATCCCTCTGCGTTCTCTGCGAACTCTGCGGCTTAAGTTATGCGTTTATCTGGCTTTTGCCCCCGAATTGAAATGCACCCCGCTCACACTAACGAAACTGCCACACAATGTTTACGAAACACAAACGTTCGCCGGGACAATGTGATTTATACTAAAGACAATAGTGTGGGAGCCGAATGACCTCATTTCTCAACGACGATAAATAGCCTGGACTTTTGTGGGGGCAGCGGTCTGATGAGGCCGGCGATTGTGGCTGACCGGCGGTTTAGCTACCTTATTGTGGGACGCGGATTTACACCAGAGCTGGGATAGAGGGATCGATTTCTGGTGTAAATCCGCGGTTAATTTTCCCCCGAACTTCCTCTGAAGCAACACGCTTGAAAGTTCTGACCGTATCAATACTCAGTCCGGTTGTGCCGTCCGTTCCCGGAGTTCGACGCTGAGCCGGGCGTTTTCCAAAACAACCGATGCCTGCCATGCAAACACCGTGGCGAAAGCGATTTCGTCCTCGGTGAAGGGAGTGTACGTTTCGCGCGCCAATGAGAGCATCCCAATGACTTTGTCTTCGTGGATCAGCGGGATGCCGATCCAACTGCGGGCAGGGAGCAGGTCTTGCAGGTGAAACCAATCCGCGCGTCGCAGCGCGTCATCCAGGACTAGCGGGCGTTGGGTGCGGCGGATATCGTCGTAGACGTCACCCGCTCGCACGGGCACTCGCCAGCGAAAGGCGCGTTTGCTGCCGGGGAATCCGCGCGCTGCAACCAGTTCCAAAAGCGTGTCGTTTTGCAGCATAATTGAGCCACGGTCGTATGGGAGCACATTGGCGAGTTGCTGTAGAATCATGTCGAACGCGGCTTGTGTGTCCATTGGCCGGGAGAGCGCCCGCCCGACGTGGTGCAACGCCTCCATCAACCGGCGGCGATCCTTTTCGATTTGCCGTAACAGCATGTTCTGCACGGCTAAAGCGATGTGGTCTGCCATCAGGTGTAACGCCGTCACGTCCTCATCGTGAAAAGCGTTAGTTCGGTTGCTCTGCACATCCAATACCCCCAGCAGGTGATTGCCCACGTGCAAGGGTAGGGTCAGTTCCGAACGGGTGTCGGGAAGCAGATCCCAGATGACGAATCTCGGATCCCGCGTTGTATCTCTGGCGTAGGCCACACGGCGGTTCTCTGCCACCCAACCGATGATACCACGTCCCATGCTGACCCGCGCGCCGCTCTGGATCGCGGCCCGCCCGGCGCTGCCGGTTCCTGCCCGCGCGACCAACTCCCCGGTTTTCTCGTCCAATAGAAAGATGCCGACATAGGTACACCCGTAGCGGGTGCCGATGCTGTCTGTGGCGTGTTGGAGCAGCACGTCGAGGTCGTCGAAGGTGCTGAAGTGTTCGACAATAGCCCGGTTCGTCTCTACCTGGGCGGTTCGCCGTTGAATTGCCGCTGCCTGCGCCTCGTTTTGTTGGCGCAGTACGGCGATTTGCGCCCAATCGGCGCGGCGGATCACGTGAATAGCTACCGCGAGGATCGACGCCAACGCCAGATCGAGCCCCGCGTTGGCCCATCCCGCAGCGGCGGAAAAGGTCAATCGTGCTGCCAGCCATCCTGCCAGCCCGAGGCTCAACATCAGTCCGAACCAGAATGACCGCATGAGCAGCAGTCCTGCACCGATGACGATGAGTATCAGCAGGCCGGTTGCGTGCGGCGTCCCGGTCGCAAAAAGTGCATACAGCACGTTGAGCAATGCCAGGGCGATTTGCGCCGCTGTGACGGCAGGGGCGTGACGCGGGGATAAATTCCACGCGCGCAACGCGCCAAACAGCGCAAACGAAAGGAACGCCGAGGCGAGGAGCAGGGTAACGGAAAGGCCGTTCGGTTCTGAACGTAACAGGGAATCGGTGATGCCGATCAAGTGGAAAACACCGGAAGCCAGTGCTATCCGGGGGAGCGCCGCCAACATCATGGCATCCAGCCGGGCGTTAACCGCCGATTTTTGCGCTGCGCGGTCGTAGGATTCTACAGAAGCGAGGGCGGATTGCATCGTTGCTATTTCTCGGGCAGATCGGCGGCCGAGAAGCCTTCGGGCAGGAGTTCTTCCAATGTGCGTTGCCGGTAGCTGCCGTCGGTCCGCGCGATGAAGACCGGCATTGCCGGCGTGCCGAATTCCTGCATCACCTGACGACACGCGCCGCAGGGCGTCCCGCCGTTCACCGTGGCGACGGCAAGGGCTAGAATGTGCTGCGCTCCTTCAGAGATTGCTTTGGTGATGGCGACGCGTTCCGCACAGATGGTCAAGGGATAGACGGCGTTTTCGACGTTGCAGCCGGTATACACGCGCCCGTCATCGGCCAGCACTGCTGCGCCGACCGGATAGCCGGAGTAGGGGACGTAGGCTCGCTTTAGCGCCGCGATCGCCTGCGCTGTCAGTTGCTCCGCGTTGAGTTGTGTGTATTCCTGAGAATTCGTGGTAGACATCTTTTTCAACCACCAGATTCCTGTGGATTGTCATCGAGATGCTTACGGACTCGCGCGGGTACGCCGTAGGCCACCGTGCGCGCCGGGATGTCGTGTGTCACCACCGACCCGGCGCCCGTCTTAGCCCCCGCGCCGATGCGCAATGGCGCAATCAATA
>JAIOAS010000310.1 GCA_019873725.1 Chloroflexota bacterium
AACACCATCGGCTTCCACCTGGGCAGCGAGGCCAGTACCATCGATCTCGACCTGCCACAGCTCACGTGGGAAGCAGCGTTCAAAGTCGAAGACGCCGTCAACCGCGTGATCTGGGAAAACCGCCCGGTGACGATCCACACCGTCGCTTACGATGACCTGGGCAACATCCCCCTGCGCAAACCGCCACAGGTGCGCGGAGACATCCGCGTGATCTGGGTGCAGGGCTACGATGCGTCGGCGTGTGGCGGCACACACGTCCGCACGACGGGCGAAATCGGGGTATTGAAAATTACGGGAATCGAACGGTACAAGGGTGGCACGCGCGTGACCTTCCTCTGTGGTGAGCGCGCTCTGCGCGATTATCGCCGCGTCCTGCACGCATTACGCGCCGCGAGCGGCAATCTCAGCGTGGCCCAGGACGAGGTTCCACAGACGGTCGCCCGGCTCCAGGAAGAGCTACAAACCACCCGTCGCGCGCTGAACAAGGCGCAAAGCCAGCTTTTGGAATTCGAGGCCGACCGCCTTTGGGAAGCGACACCTGAAACAGACGGCATCCGGCGCATCGGCGTCCACTGGACGGAACGGGCATTTGCCGACGCCCGCGCGATTGCAGGCCGGCTGCGTGAACGCCCGCGCACACTGTTGCTGTTAGCCGTCAGCGAGATCGATGGCGTGCGCCTGGTCTGTGCGCGCAGCGACGATCTGCCGCACATCGATGCGGGGGGCATCCTGCGCGAGGTCACACAGGCGCTCGGGGGACGCGGTGGGGGATCGCCATCCATCGCGCAGGGTGGCGCGCCAACTCACCCCGCCGATGTCATTATGACGATTATTCGGGAAAGTTTGGATCATCAGAGGTAAAAATGCAAGAAATTGTACCTGGTATCTTTGTCGAATCCGCTTATCCGCCGTACAATCTCGGCTTGATCGTGACGGATCACGGCTCGATTGTGATCGACATCCCGCCCCGCCCAAGCCATGCCTGGGCCTGGCAGCAGCAGGTTGAGGAGGTCGCGGGCAAACCACGCTACGCCGTCCTCACCGACGCATCATTGGAGCGGCAGATCGCCGCGTCGCTATGGGATGTACCGCTCATCGCCGGAGAGGCCATGCTGCGGGCTTTGATGGCCTACGATGAGCGCATGTGGCGCGAGATGCTCCAGGGCTACATCGCGCAACATCCCGAAGAGGCCGATGAGGTACTACGGATCAAGCCGCATCTGCCCACACTGACCCTCGACAAGCATTTCCTGCTCCATTACCGCACACCGCCGTTGGAATTCGAGAGTGTGGCAGGCGGAGCGCCCGGCAGCCTGTGGGTCACCATACCTGAGCACGGCCTGTTCTTTGCCGGGGATACCATCATCGTGGATGAACCGGCGTTGCTGGAACGCACACCGGATTCCAAGGGCTGGCTCAACACCTTGAGCGCCCTGGCACGGCGAACCACCATCCGCCACATCGTGCCCGGACGCGGCAAGGCTCCCATCCAGCATAGCGACATCGAAACCCAACGGGAGTTCATGCGGGTGATGCGCCGCACCGCACGCACCCTGGCAGGGACGGACAACTTCCGTCTCATCCAATGCGCGCAGGATTTAGGACAGGCTTTCTACAACGCCCAGGGGCAAAAAGCCGTCAAGCGCATCAAAGCTGGCCTGGAGCATCTCGTCGTGGAAATTCAACAGACGAAAGCGGAGTCAGGGGAAGAGAGGGAAAATAGCGAATAGCGAATAGCGAATAACGAATGGCGAATAACGAATAGCGAATAACGAATAGTCTACCCCGTGCCCACTCAACAACCCGACTATCGACTACCTGACTATTCGACTATCGACTACCTGACCACTCGACTACCTGACTACCCGACTATCGACCACCTGACTATTCGACTATCGACTACCTGACTACTCGACTACCCGCGCAAGTAATCGAGAAGGTGCTGTAGAGCAGCCTGGGCGGCGGCTTCGTTGTTGGCAATGCGGTCGCCGGTGAAGAGATGCCGCCAGGCGTAACGTTCGGTTGACGTCGCCAGGCCGAGGTAGTATAGCCCCACCGGTTTTGTGGCGGTCGCTCCCGTCGGCCCAGCAATGCCGGTGACGCTGACTGCAACTTCCACACCGAGCGCCCGGCACGCCCCTGCCGCCATTTCCAGCGCCACGGGGGCGCTCACCGCGCCCCAACGGCTGAGCGTTTCCGCGCGCACGCCTAGCAGTTGCACCTTGACGACGTTGTCATAGGCAATAATGCCGCCCCAGAAGTACCGCGAGCTGCCCGCTACCTGCGTCAGCTTATGCCCAATGAGGCCGCCGGTGGCAGATTCCGCCACAGCCACGCGCCAGCCGCGCGTCAGCAATTTGGCGCCGATCTTTTCAGCCAGCATGACATCCCCCTTATTTGACTAACTGCCCGTTGCTCCGTATACTACGGACAATGCAGTACGCTTTTCTCAAGTATAATATGGAATGTGTGCATTGCCATTCGCCAAAGGAGAGAATGATGGGAAAAAAACTAAACACTTACCTTCTCCTTACCCTCCTTGCCGCCCTGCTGAGCGGCTGCGACTTCATCTCCGGCCTCCTGAAGCCGAAGCCGGACGTGCCGCCGGCAGTGGAGATGTTGCCCGATCTGCCGGACCACACCGTCGTCGAAGGGCAGACGCTCACCGAGTATCTCGGATCGCTGGCGGAGGGCGCTTCGTTGCTGGCGGGCCGTCCCGACCTGGCGGCGCTGGCCCTGGGCGTGGATAAGTTCATCGGCTGCTACCAGGACGTCGGCGCAGTACAGGCGCGCGTCTACAGTAACAAACAAAATCCGCTCTCGGCCGGTGCAGTCGCCATCGCCGACCGGAATGCCCTGCTCGACCCCCGGAACCTCCTGGCATGCCTCAAGCCCTCAGCAGAAGCCGGTGAAGCGGGTATCCAGAGCTTCGCCATTGAGCCATGCTCCGCCAGCTATACCCTCACGAAAGATGACAACGAATTCTATATCCTCTATGCCGGCACGACGCAGGAAATCTGCCAGGCGTTCTGCGCCCAGTTGGAAGGATGCACGGCCCACAAATGAGCATACAACCCCTTTCCACCCGCAACCTCTTCACCGACTACGGCCTCGACCGCGTGCATCGCCAACTGCAAGATGAAGCCTGGGTCGCCGCCCAACTTACGCATCCCAACACCCGCTTCCTGCCAGTATGGCATTTACAGCCGCTCATCGCGCCGGGCGACCCACCCCACCCGGTATGGCTCGCGCCGGATGCTGCGGCGGCCTTTCTGACACAAGCGGCATCCGTCACCGTGCTGGGCGTCGCCGCAGGCCACACTTACGCCACCTTCGACCTGCCCGTGACCGCAGAGCCACCCGCCGACTTGACGGCGCTTGGCACATTCGAGGATTTGCGCCGGATCAGCCCGCTATTGAGCCGCTTCGATGGCGGCATCCTCGCCTACGCCAGGGCGATGGCTTTCTGGCACGCGCAGCACCGCTTCTGCGGCGCGTGCGGCAGTTCCACGGAAAGCCGCGAGGGCGGACACCTGCGCGTCTGCACGAATCCGCAGTGCAAGCAGCAGCACTTCCCCCGCACCGATCCCGCCATCATCGTCCGCACCACCTGCGGCGACAAAATTCTGCTCGGACGGCAACCTACCTGGGCCAAAGGGCGCTACTCCAACATCGCGGGGTTCGTTGCGCCGGGCGAGAGCCTGGAAGACGCCGTCGTGCGCGAAGTGCAGGAAGAGACCGGTGCGCGCGTGGCTGCCGTGCACTATCACTCCTCGCAGCCCTGGCCTTTCCCCAGCTCGCTGATGTTAGGATTCACCGCCGAAGCCGTCGATGAGACGCTCTGCGCCGGACCGGAATGTAACGATGGCGAACTGGAGGACTTCCGCTGGTTCACCCGCGCCGAAATCCGCCAGGGCCTCGAAGCCGGGACGTTCGGCCTGCCCTCGCGCAGCTCGATCTCGTTCCGCCTCATCGAAGACTGGTTCGATGCCGGTGATCAGGGCCACCTGGCCCCGCTCAAACTACAGTACAATCCAGACTAACGCGGGAACGTTACTGACTACCCGACTAACGACTACCCGACTATGAACAAGGAGCCCGACATGAAACAAACCCCATCCCGTTCCTTTCGCCTGAGTATGTTTGCCGCGCTCTATGTCGTCCAGGGCGTCGGCCTGGCCTACTTCAGCAATTTCCAGAAGCCGTATCTTGACAGTCTGGGCATCAGCCCGGACGCCATCGGGGCGCTCACCTTCGTCCTGCAAATCCCCTTTATCCTCAAAATCTTCATCGGGATGCTCAGCGACAAGGTCAACCTGTTGGGGATGGGCCACCGCAAGCCGTACATGCTCCTGGGGCTGATCCTGGCAGCCATCGCGTTTGGCGGGGCGACGTTCGCGCTTCCCGACGCCAACTTCCCGCTTTTCGCCGTGCTCATCACGCTCGGCTCATTCAGTGTGACGCTGTTCGACTCGACGACGGACGGCCTGGCGATTGACAGCACGCCCCGCGACGAGCAAGGGCTGGTGCAGGGCGTGATGGTGGGCGGGCGCGCGGCGGCCTTTATCGCGCTCTCGCTCATTTTTGGGATGCTGGTGCAACGGACAGGCTACCGCGTCGTCTTTCCCATCATCGGGCTGAGTATGTTGATTCCCCTGCTATGGGTCGCGCGTGTGCGCGAACCGGCCCGCGATGCCACCACGCGCTTTCAATGGAGCGCGTTCGGCGTGCTCAAGCAACCGCGCTTTCTGCTCTTCGCCCTGTACGCCGTCGTTTATTCGATCGGCTCTTTTGGCACGGATGGACTGATCACCTACTTTATGCGCCTGAACTTCAACGCGACGGAAAACGCCATCGGGCAGTACGGCGCGCTGCGGGGGATTGGAGCGGTCATCGGGGCGCTGGCCGGCGGCGCACTCATCGACCGCATCGGGCGCAAACGCAGCGCCTACGCAGGAGTGGTACTCATCTCCGTGATGGCGGTCCTGATCGGCGCTGCGACGGGCGCACGGGGCGTGCTCTGGATGGGGCTGGTGTGGGGCATCGTCTGGGCGTTCCAGGAGACATTGTTCTTCGCGCTGACGATGGACATCGCCGACGCGCGCATCGCCGCCTCGGTCTTCGCCATTATGATGGGCATCTCCAACCTGGGATCGGCGGTCGCCGACGGCCTCGCCACCGCCCT
>JAIOAS010000311.1 GCA_019873725.1 Chloroflexota bacterium
GAGCCGACCACCGATCCCAGCGGCGTCGTGATCGACCAGATGCATTACTTCATCGCGCCTTCCGGCGATACGGTGCGGATTGCCGAGTACTATCTCATCGGCAATACCGGCGACCGTACCTATATCGGGACCCAGAACGCCGATGGGACCCGCACCACGCTTGCGTTTACGCCGCCGGCCGGCGCCAGTGACTTGTACTTCGATGGACCGGGTCTGGGCGAGCGTTTTGTGGGTGACATCACGCGCTTTGCCGACACGCGCCCGATTCCGCCGGGCAAAACTACCGTTGATGTGGATTTCAGTTATCAACTCCCCTTCACCGAGGGGATGCGTATCGAACGCACGCTCGATGTGCCGATTACGTTGGTGGCGCTCATCGTCAGCAGCGAGCGCATCGGGCTGGCCGGGCAGGGATTGACGCCGCAGGGGATGATGAACACGCAGATGGGGCCGGCGGCGTCCTATTCCGCCGGACCGCTTGCGGCCGGTGAACCGCTGGCCTTCACCTTTGTCCCCCAGACGATGACGGTGACGAAGACCGGCAGCGGCACGACCACGGCACGCGCTGCCAATCCCACCCGCGATGCGTTACTCGGTGTGGCGGCGCTGGCGTTGGCGGCTTTTGTGGGCTACCGGCTCATCAAACCGGCCTCTGTCCCGCCGCCTCCCGAAGCGGCGCGCCCGCTGTTGGAAGCCATCGCTGCGCTCGACGCGCGTTTTGCGGCGGGAGACCTCGCGGAAGAAGCCTATCGTCAGGAACGCGAGACGCTCAAACAGCAGCTCTACGAGACCCTCCAAGAATGAATAGGGAGTAACCATGGCGGACAGACACCCCCGTATGCGGCGTGAAGAAAAGACTGTGGCGGCTATGGTGCACCTCTACTGCCACGATAAGCACGGGACCAAAGCAGCGCTATGCGCCGACTGTAGCGCCCTGTTGGACTATGCGCGCGCCCGGCTCGCCCATTGCCCCTATCAGGAACGCAAGTCCACGTGCGCCAAATGCCCGATTCACTGCTACAAACCGGAAATGCGGGACAGGGTGCGTGCTGTGATGCGTTATGCCGGGCCGCGAATGCTGTTGCGGCATCCGCTCCTCGCGGTTCTGCATTTGATCGACGGTTGGAAAAAAGCGCCGCCTGCGCCACGACGATGATCGATGTTCAGGGCCTCACCAAATCTTTCGGGCCACGCCAGGCATTGGCGGGCGTCGATTTGCGCGTCGCGCCGGGCGAGTGCGTTGTGCTGTGCGGGCCGAACGGCGCGGGCAAGACGACGCTGTTGCGCATCCTGGCGACGTTGGCGCGACCCACATCCGGCACGGTGCGCATCGCCGGGCTGGACCCCGCGCAGGCCGGCGCAGACGTGCGCCAGCACATCGGGTTTCTCTCTCACCGCACACTCTTGTATGACGATCTCACCGCCGAGCAAAACCTCGCTTTCTACGCTCGGATGTACGCCATTCCCGACGCGCCGGCGCGCATCGATGGCTTGCTCGAACAGGTAGGGCTGACGGCGCGCCGTCACGATCTTGTCCGCACGTACTCGCGGGGGATGCAGCAACGGCTGGCGGTGGCGCGGGCGGTGTTGCACCGCCCGCCGCTGGTGCTGCTCGACGAACCCTACACCGGCCTCGATCCACTCGCCGCCGACGCCCTGACTGCGCTGCTGACCGACCTGACCGGCGAAGGCTGTACCCTGCTGCTCACGTCGCACAACCTGCAAACCGACGTGACGCTCAACCGCCGCGTCGTCGTCCTCAACCGGGGGCGTATTGTCTACGACGCTCCGCACGCTGATGCCGCCACGTTCCCGGCGCTGTATCGGGAGTTGGTGCAAGAGGCAGGAAGCAAGACGCAGGACGCAGGACGCAAGACGCAGGAGGCAGGAAGCAAGACGCAGGACGCAAGACGCGAGACGCAAGAAGCAAGGGGCAAGCGGCAAGGATCGGCGAATGAGCGCGTGGGCGAATCGGCAGATCACCAATTACGCAGCACGCAACACGCAGCGCCGCTCCAAAATCCGAAATCCAAAATCCAAAATCCAAAATTTCTCCGCCAGGTCTGGGCCATTGTGGCCAAGGACATTGCTGCCGAGTTGCACACGCGGGAGATTTTTAGCGCGATGTTTGTCTTTGCGGTGCTGGCGTTGCTCATCTTCAGTTTCGCGCTGGATTTGCGCGGGGCGCTGGCGCAGGCGGCTGCGCCGGGTGTATTGTGGGCGACGATTGCGTTCGCCGGGACGCTTGGACTGAGCCGCTCGATGGTGCGCGAGCAGCAAACCGGCGGCATCGAAGGACTGCTGTTAGCGCCCGTGGATCGCGCAGCGATTTTCTTCGGCAAGGCGCTGGGGAACCTGACGCTGATGCTCGCCGTGGAAGTCGTGCTGATCCCACTGGCGATGGTGATGTTCAACGTGGGATTGCTGCGCGGCGGCGTGCTGTTGACGGCGCTGCTGGGAACGCTAGCGTATGCCGCGGTCGGGACGTTGCTGGCGGCCATCGCTGTGAACACGCGCGCCCGCGAGGTACTGTTGCCGGTTTTGCTCTTGCCGTTGCTGACGCCGCTGCTCATCGCCGCCGTCAAAGCGACCGCTGCGCTGCTCGAAGGGGCGACCTGGGCCGAGATCGGCGGCTGGGGGCAGATTTTGGTGGTCTATAATTTGATCATCATTGCGGTGGCGTTACTCACTTTTGGTTATGTGATCGAAGAGTAGGGTCAACGGATTGAACGGATGAAACGGAGTGCTGATTGCTTGTGGAGGTGATATGGGGCAAAAGCGTCTGGTGGATAGGGCGTTGGTGGGAGCGAGCGGGGTGGCGTTCCTCGTTGCGCTTGGCATGGTCTTTTTCTACGCGCCGCGTGAAGCGACGATGGGCGAGGTGCAACGTATCTTCTATTTCCATGTCGCTTCGGCCTGGGTGGGTTTCTTCGGCTTCTTTGTGACTTTCGTGGGCGGCATTGGCTATCTCGCCACCAACCATCGGCGCTGGGACATCCTGGCGTTCTCGTCGGCGGAAGTGGGATTGGTGTACATCTCGATGACGTTGGTCACGGGGATGTTGTGGGCCAAACCGGTGTGGGGGACGTATTGGACGTGGGAACCGCGCCTGACCATCTCGGCAGTCCAGTGGCTGCTGTACGTGGCTTACGTGATGCTGCGCGGATCGGTGCTCAGTCCTGAACGCGAGGCGCGCTTTGCGGCCGTGTACGGCATCGCCGCGTTCGTCACCGTCCCGCTTTCGTGGTTTGCCATTCGTTGGTGGCGCACGATTCATCCCGTGATTGTTTCGGGCGAAGGGATGGCGCTGACCCCGAAGATGATCCACACGCTGCTCGTTTCTGTCGCGGCCTTTACGCTGGTGTACGCGACGTTGCTGCGGCAACGCATTGCTTTGGAACATGCGCGAGACCGCCTGGCGGCCTTGCGTTTGCAGGATGAGGCGGCTGCCTCGTAAGGTTCAGGAGGAGATATGCCTGTCTATCTGCTGGTGGCCTATATCATTTTCTGTGTGACACCGCTGGGGTTGGCTTTTTCTATCGCCGCGCGGCGGCGCAAAGTCGAACGCGAAATCGCCGCGCTTACCAAAAAATAACCTTGCGAAGGCTCAGGCAAACCGAAGTTTGCGCGCCTTCGCAAGGTTCCTGTCTGAAAGCTGACCGCTGAAAGCTAATCGCGCTTACGCCGCCATCAATGCCTTCGCCAATGTCACCGCGCGGCTGGCGTCGGGCGCGTAGCCATCCGCCCCGATTTCGCGGGCGTAGGCGTCCGTCACCGGCGCGCCACCGACCATGACCTTGACCTTGTCGCGCACGCCGGCTGCTTTGATCGCCTCCAGCGTGCTCTTCATGTTCGGCATCGTCGTGGTCAGCAGCGCCGACATCGCCACAATATCCACCCCCTGGTTGACGACGGCGTCAATGAACTTCTCCGGCGGGACATCCACGCCCAGGTCCACGATCTCGAACCCTGCCCCTTCCAGCATCATGCAGACCAGATTCTTGCCGATGTCGTGCAGGTCGCCCTTGACCGTTCCGGCAGCGACCTTACCCGCGGGTTTCACGTCCGCGGCGACCAGCAACGGGCGCAGCAACGCCAGCCCGGCCTTCATGGCGCGCGCTGCAATGAGCATCTCCGGGACGAAATACTCGCCTTCCTCGAAAAGCCGCCCGACCTCGGCCATCGCCGTGATCAGGCTGTCCTGCAAAATGCTGTCCGGAGCGACCCCCGCATCGATTGCTTCCTGAACCTTTTGCTGGGTCAGGGCCATGTCGCCTTCCATAACGGCTTGATGAATGACTTCCAAAACGTTCTCCATTGACGCTCCTCCCACCTGTTAACCTTTAAGAACCTGCCGCACGGCTTCCAACTGGCCCGCGCTGCCGAGGAATTGATTCTTCTCTACGATGAACTTGGCGTACTCGGCCATGAAGACCTTGCCGATAGGGCGCAGATCGAAGTTCTCCGGGTGCTCCAGGAAGTATTCGCGGTGGACGCGCGTCCATACCAGCCGGCCGTCCGTGTCGATATTGATCTTGGTGACGCCCAACTCGGCGGCGCGGCGGAACTGTGTCGCATCCACACCCTTGGCCCCCTTGAGCTTGCCACCCGCCGCGTTGATGCGTGCGACCTCATCCTGCGGTACCGAGCTGCTGCCGTGCATCACCAGGGGGAAGCCGGGGAGGCGTTTCTGAATCTCCGCCAGCACGTCGAAGCGCAGCCCCTGCGTGCCGGTGAATTTGAACGCGCCGTGGCTGGTGCCGATGGCGCAGGCCAGCGAATCGCAGCCGGTGCGCTCGACGAATTCCTTGGCCTGATCGGGATCGGTCAGCTTGGCGTTGGCCTCGTCCACTTTGACGTGCTCCTCCACGCCGCCCAACTGGCCCAGCTCGGCCTCGACGACGATGCCCTTGGCGTGCGCCGCCTCCACCACGCGCTTCGTGATGGCGATGTTGGTCTCGAAGTCTTCGTGGCTGGCATCGATCATCACCGAGCTATAGAAGCCGCTGTTGATGCAGTCGTAGCAGGTCTCCTCGTCGCCGTGGTCCAGGTGGACGGCAAAAATGGCATCGGGGAAGACCTGGTCCGCGCTGCGGATCAGCCCTTCCAGCATCAGCTTGTGCGTGTACGCGCGCGCGCCCTTGCTGATCTGGATGATGAAGGGGGCCTGGCTGTC
>JAIOAS010000312.1 GCA_019873725.1 Chloroflexota bacterium
TCAGCAGATTAAGCAGATTTAGCAGATTATGCGCTGTAAATCGGTCAAAAATCTGCTTAATCTGCTAAATCTGCTGATGAAAATGGCAATTTTAGTGTGCGGTTAGTATAATATCAATGGTTTTGATCATTCTTGAGACATAATGATCCCGAAAATCATCTTTTGTTTCACATAGCAGTGATTGCGCAGTTAAGTGATTGGATGATTCGCTCATTCTTTCATTCATAATTCGCAAGGAGTGCCTATGTTTCCAATGCCAAGAACACTCAATTTGCCGCAAGGGTCGCTGGAGGGGTTGCCGCCGGTGGCGGAATACGATTGTCTGCGCACCGCCGAGCCGATCATCGTGGATGGTCGTCTCGACGAACCGGTCTGGCAGCGCGTGACATGGTCAACGCCGTTCGTCAAGATGGATACCGGCGCGCCGGTGTCGCTCGACTCGCGCGTGGCGCTGTTATGGGACGACGCCTACCTCTACGCTGCCTTCAAATACGAGGATCACGAAATCTGGGGCACGCACGTTGAGCATCACGACCACGTCTACCATCGTGACAGCGACGCCGAAATTTTCGTCGAAGGCGACGGCGTCTATTACGAGTTGGGCGTCAACCCGATCAACACGATCTACGAGGTCTTCTGGACGTGGGTAGAGCCGGTGGTCGAGCGGCGCGACATCGCGCGGCTCAACCATTTCTTTTCATTGGAGAACTTTTTCTACTTCCTCCCTCGGCTGGACGAGCACATGGGCCGCATCGGCGAGCGGGATTGGGAACTGCCCGGCCTCCAGCATGCCGTTCAGGTCGATGGCAGCCTCAATTGTCCGGCGATCCGCGACAACGGCTGGACCGTCGAATTCGCGCTGCCCTGGGAAGGCTTGAAGGCGCTCGGCAACCCGCACACCCCGCCGCGTCCCGGCGACGTCTGGCGCATCGGGGTCTCTCGTTGCCAGCACTTCCACGATGAGCAAGGAAACAACATCGCCGTGGACTGGTCGTGGAATCGTCACGGCTACATCAACATGCACATCCCAGAGCGCTGGAGCAAGGTACGCTTCGTGGATAAAACAGCTTGATTGTTTTACCACGAATCCTCACGAATCTACACTAATTTGCTTTCTATTCGTGGAAATGCGTGAAGATTCGTGGTTATATTTTCGGAGGCTACTGTTATGAAGATTTTGGTTGGCGCTATTGGACACGAGTCGAATACGTTTACGCCGTTTCTGACGACGTTGCAGGATTTCCACCCGCGTTATGGGGGGGACACACTCGCGCCGCCGATCCGTCACAATGCATTCGGCGGGATTGTAGCGACGTTGCAGGCGCGCGGCGACGTTACGCTCGTGCCGTCGGTGACGGCGCACGCGATGCCCGGCGGCGTGGTGGAGCGCAGGGCGTTCGAGACGTTGAAGGGCGCGCTGCTCGAAGCCGCCCATGACGTGGATGGCGCGTGCATCTTCCTCCACGGCGCGATGCGGGCCGAAGGGGTGGATTATACGGAGAATGACATTCTGACGGCTTTACGCGCCAAACTTGGCCCTGATGTGCCGATCACCATTGCCCTGGACATGCACGCCAACATCGTCGCCGAGACCGCGCGCGTCGTCAATGCAATGGTCGCCTACCACACCGCGCCGCACGATGATGCCTACGAAACGGGCGTCAAGGCCGCCGAGATGCTGCTGCACCGGCTCGATGGTGGGCGGCTGGCGATGGGCTTTGCCAAAATCCCCTTCCTGCTGCCCGGTGAGAAGGCCGAAACGTCTGTGGGGGCGATGCGCGAGATGATGCAACTCGTCGCCGATCTGGAAGCGCAGCCCGGCATCGTCTCCGCCTCGCTGATGAACGGGCACTGCTGGGCCGACGTGCCCGACATCGGCGTGATCGCCGTCGTCGTCACGGATGGCGACGAGACGTTGGCGCAGGCCGAAGCCGATCAACTCGCCGCCACGTTCTGGGCGCGCCGCGCCGACTTCGACTTCCACACCGAGGCGTACCCCGTGGACGAGGCCGTGCGCGTCGCCATGAACGCGCCGGAATCCACCGTCTTCCTCTCCGACTCCGGCGACAATCCCGGCGCGGGCGGCACGACAGATGTGACGGCGGTGCTCGAAAGTCTGCTGCGGCAGGGGGCGACCAATACCGTGGTCGCTGCAATCTGGGACGCCGCCGCCGTGGAAACGTGCATCGCGGCGGGCGTGGGCAAGCGCGTGAGCCTGGAAATCGGCGGCAAGCTCGACACGCGCCACAGCAAACCGTTGCCGGTTACAGGGAAGGTGCGTCTTATCTCCGACGGCGACTACTACCGGGGCGGCGTCCGCGAGCCGCATCGCCTGGTGCAACGCGGGCCGGTCGTCGTCCTCACGGTCGAAGGCGTGGATATTGTGCTCTCCGCCAACCGCCTCAGCATCGAAGAGCCGGCGCACCTCCAAAGCCTGGGCATCGAGCCTTTGGCCTACAAAATCGTTGTCCCCAAGCGCGGCTATCTGACCACGCCGCTGCATGTCATCAGCCCGCGCTCGATCCTGGCGATCAGCCCCGGCGTGACGAACTGCGATGTGCGGCAGTTGGCGTACCGGCGCGTGCAGAGGCCGATGTATCCCTTGGATGAATTTTAGACACAACTCACTGGAGTTGGACGCAGATTTACGCCGATTTTCGCAGATAAGGTGAGCAAGATGGTAAAATCTGCGTGAATCTGCGAAGATCAGCGTCCAATAACGCTGGGTGATTTATCTGTTGATTCACACATCTTTGGAGGTAGATATGACCGAAAGTCTGGTACTTTTGCCGATGCCGCGTCACGTCACGCGGCTTGAAGGCCACTTCACATTCGAGGATGGGCGGCTGGTGCGGCTCGATTCGCGCCATGCGCAGGCTGTGCGGTTTGCCGGGCTGCGGTTTTGCGTGGCGGCGCAGCAGTATCTCGGCGTGGACTGGGACATAACGGCGAGCAGCGCCGTTCCCGCCGGACAGGTGGGGCTGACGCTGGCGATTATGCCCGAAGCGGTCGCGCAGCCTGAGGGCTATCGCTTGCGGGTTGCGCCGGAGGGCATCACGATTCACGCACGCGACGCGGCGGGTATCTTCTACGGGGTCTGCACGCTCGTTCAGCTCATGCAGCAGGCCGAAGGCGCGACGTTGCCCTGTCTGGACATCACCGACTGGCCCGACTTCCCCGCGCGCGGGGTGATGCTGGACGTCAGCCGCGACAAAGTTCCCACCATGGAGACGCTGTTCGCGCTGGTGGATCGCCTGGCAAGCTGGAAGGTCAACCAGGTGCAGCTCTACACCGAGCATACGTTTGCTTACCGTCAGCACCCGGACGTATGGAAGGACGCTTCTCCGCTGACGGGCGCGGAGATTCTGGCGCTTGATGCTTACTGCCGCGAGCGCTTCATCGAGCTTGTGCCCAACCAGAACTCTTTCGGGCACATGAAGCCCTGGCTGATCCACGAGCGGTACGCCCATCTGGCCGAAACGCACGGTGAGATTCAGACGCCGTGGGGCAATTATAAGATGCAAGGCCCCTTCAGCCTCGCGCCGGAGCATCCCGGCAGCCTGGAACTCATCCGCAGCCTCTACGATGAGCTGTTACCGCACTTCACCAGCCGCCAGATCAACGTGGGCTGCGATGAAACAATCGACCTGGGGCAGGGGGCGAGCAAAGCCGCCTGCGAGGCGCGCGGTGAGGGCCAGGTCTACTTCGACTTCTTGATGAAGATTTACCGGGATGTGACGCGACGCGGTTACACGATGCAGTTCTGGGGTGACATCATCATCCAGCATCCCGATCTGGTGCCGCAACTGCCCCGCGACGTGATCGCGCTGGAATGGGGCTATGAGTTCGACCATCCCTTCGACGCGCACGGCGCGCAGTTCGCGGCGGCGGGTGTGCCCTTCTACGTCTGCCCCGGCACGGCGACGTGGAACAGCCTCGTTGGGCGGACGGACAACGCGCTGGGCAACCTCCTCAACGCCGCCGAAAATGGCCTCAAGCACGGCGCGACGGGCTACCTCAACACCGACTGGGGCGATAATGGGCACTGGCAATATCTGCCGATGAGCTATCTGGGCTTCGGCGTGGGCGCGGCGTACTCGTGGTGTCTGGACGCGAACCGGACGCTGGATGTGCCGCAGGCTATCAGCCGCTTCGCCTTCGACGACCCGAGCGGCGTGATGGGCCAGATCGCCTATGACCTGGGCAACGTCTACCAGGTGCCGCACGTCCCGCGCATCCACAACTCCAGCGTGCTCTTCCATCTGCTGCAAGGCGTGGTCGCGGATGAAGAGCGCTTCAAGGGTATCACGGTTGCGGATTTCGAGACAACGCGGGAACGGATTGACGCGATACTGGCACCTTTGGCGGCTGCCCAGATGCGCTGCGCCGACACCGACCTCGTCAAGCGCGAATTCGCCAATGCCGGGCGATTGCTGCGTCACGCCTGCCGCCGTGCCCTGCAACTGCTGGGACAGGAGACGGACAATGCCGCCATGCGTGCCGACCTGGAAGAGGCCATCGCCGAACACAAGGCGCTGTGGCTGGCCCGCAACCGTCCTGGCGGCCTTGCGGATAGCCTGAAACACTTCGACGCCCTGCGCAAGGCGTACTCGTAAGATTTTAGGACGCAGATTTGCGTGGATTTTCGCGGATTTCAAGTGCAAATCTGCGTTCATCTGCGAAATCTGCGTCCTGCCAAAACCGTTATGGACTTCACTCAAGCACACACTGTTTTGCAAACTGCCATTGGCGTCATCACCCCCGCCGCACAGCTTGTGGTGCGGCATCGTGGCGACATCGTGTTCTCCGAGACGTTCGGCTGGCTCGACCCGGAGACGCGCGCGCGCCCAACGCAGCGCGACACGCTGTTCGATATGGCT
Organism: Chloroflexota bacterium; assembly: GCA_019873725.1. Taxonomy (GTDB): domain Bacteria; phylum Chloroflexota; class Anaerolineae; order B4-G1; family SLSP01; genus DSWT01. Next base: position 4,881 of record JAIOAS010000312.1, read on the forward strand.
TCGGTGAGCAAGCTGTTCACCGTCACGGCCTTTATGACGCTCGTGGAAGAAGGTCGCGTCGCGCTCGCTACGCCGGTCAGCGCGGTCTTGTCGAAGTTTAGTGGGTTGCGGCCTATCCAACCCTACGAAGACCCGCTCAGCCCTGGCGGAATGGTCACTATCTCCGCAAGCGGTAGCTTTGTTGATGCCACCCGCGTCACGTTTC
>JAIOAS010000313.1 GCA_019873725.1 Chloroflexota bacterium
CTGGTGTGGACGACTTACGTGGGCGGGCGCGAGGACAAGACGCTCTTCAGTTCCGTGCTGGGGCCGGATGAGCGCGCCATCGTCCGGGTCGCCCTCGACAACAACACCGGCGTCACCCTGACCAACCTGAGTGTCGCGCTCGGCCCTGTCCCCGGCATCACCATCACCCACCTGTACACCGATCCGGCGACCGCACCCGAACCGATCTGGCCCGAACTGGCGTTCCTCAATCGCGCCGAAGTCCCCGACGCCTGGCGTAGCGTGTGGTATTTCGAGATCGTGGCCGGCGATGTAGCCGAAGACTTGTGGGGCAAGGTGCTGGAAATCCCAATCGTAGCGACGGCTGACAATTTCCCCGCCGGAAAACCTTACGCCGAAGTTCCACCCGCGCGCATCGCCTTACAGCGCCCTGAAGATACCGCTCCGCGCTACACCTCCGGCCCGGCAAGCGCACTTGTCCTCACCGACACACTGCCCGCTAACGTCATATTGACCGATGCGGCCTGGACGACCGACGCAGCGGCAGTGGCTGCGCTACAGGCCGCGCTGGATGCCGATGCGGGCGTGTTCACGCAGGACACTGCGAGCCTCGTCTACGCCGGCCTTGTGCCCACGCAGGCGTTGCCACTTTCGTACACGGTGGATAACGGCCTGGTGACGTTTGCGCTGCCCGCCGAAGTGCAACAGCTTCCGCTGGAATCGCCGCTCTACGTGATCGCCCCCGCGATGCTCGTTCGCGCCCAGCACGGCCCCAACGTCGTCAACGCAGGCGCGGGTATCGCCTACACCGACCCGTTCGGGATGCAGTGGACGGCACAATCGCAGCCGGTTATCGTAGAGGCGCACGGCGCGGCGATGTGGGTAAACTATGTGTGCAATGGAGGAACGCCGTCGGAGACAATCTACGTCATTGACGGTGAGTGTTACCTTCCCGACGACGGGCCTGCCGATGTGCAGATGCGCGTCACTGCCTATAACGCCGGCGATGCCATCGCCCGCGCCGTGACGGTCACGCTTATCTTGCCGGAGTGGGTCACCGTCACGGAGGCTGTGCCTGCCTGGTCGGCGCTCGGCGATCGGCAGGTGACGTGGACGCTGGGCGACTTCGCGCCGGGGCAGTGGAAGCCATTCCAGGTGACGTTCCACGTTGAACCCGTCGAGGCTGGGGGAGACGCGCCGCTGGTGCGCAACCTGCTCGGCATTGATCACAGCGATGGCGTGTTCTTCGACGATTACAGTCAGCAAATTGTGTCCGGGCAAGTAGGAGACGATTTCTGGTTTAAGGTGTACCGGACGCGCGGCGCGCAGGTCTACCTGCCGGTGGTGCTGCGCGCTTACGACACGCGCCCGGATTTGTTTATCACGGCGGTCACGGTCGCGCCGGCGGACCCCGGCGCGTTCCAGGTCCATATCATCAATCAAGGCCGCAGCGCGGCGCGCAATTTCTGGGTGGATGCTTTTCTTGATCCCGTCGCGCCGCCGTCCGTCAACCAGACTTGCATCGGACTGGGCTGCGTCTATCAGGCGGTGTGGTATGTGCCCGAATTACCGGCCGGCGCTACGCTGACGTTGCGCATTGCCGATGCTTACTACGAGGCGACCTGGTCGCAATGGCCGCAGACGGCCTATCCGGGCGGCACGCATACCCTCTGGGCTTACGTGGATTCGTGGGGGCCGCCCAACCCGTGGGGCAGCGTCCCGGAAGCCTTGGAAGACAACAACCTTTTCGGCCCGGCGACTTTCACGGGAGAGGGCAAACCGGCGCCGATGCCGTCCTTGCGCGCGCTTCCTCCCCGTCCGGCGCAGCCCTAGGTTCCAACTCTGTCAACGGATTGAACGGATTTTTTTTCTTTCTGATCCGTTTCATCCGTTGACGTTTTATACTACCCGCATACTAAAATTGTCATTTTCATCAGCAGATTTAGCCGATTAAGCAGATTTTTGACCGATTTACAGCGCACAATCTGCTAACTCTGCTTAATCTGCTGACAGGAATAAGGAAATTTTACCGTGCGTCTAGTATAGAAGGAGACATTGATGAAACGTTATGGCTTGATTGGATTGAGCGCATTGGTCTTGATCGTGGCCCTGGTGAGTAACACGGGCGGCGCAACGCTGGAAGCGTCGCCCGCCATCTCACCGACATGGACGCGCGTCGCGCCGCCGACGCTCACGCCGACGCCGTTTTCCGTGATATCGCCACTTTTTACGCCTACCGCGCCGGCTTTGCGCGAAGGGGCGACAATCTGGCTGCGGGTGCAGGGCAGCGCCGGTGATCCCCGCTGGCAAACCCTCTGGACGGTCGTGCAGTGGCAAGATGCCCTCGGCGACTGGCACGATGTCGAAGGCTGGCGCGGGGCATTGGATGAAGTCGTTGGCGGCGAAGGGCGCAAAGTGTGGTGGCTCCCCGCCGACCTGTTTGGCGCGGGGCCGTTCCGCTGGCTGGTGTACGCGCAACCCGGCGGCGCGCTGCTGGCGACCAGCGAGGCTTTTCATCTGCCTGATTCCACGGGGCAGATAGCGATAGCCACATTGATATTGAGGGGGACTACCCCGTGAGCATCGTCTGCATTTTTTTGCCACCCTATCGGGGACTTCCTGTGAAACGACAACCAGGGCGCGCAGTTCTTGTTGCACGATCTCGATGAAGGTTTGAGTTGGGAAGAAAGTATGGCGCGTGAAGAGCAGGAACAACAGGCGTACTATCGTAGATGAACTTGCAGGCTTTTCTGCGCGCGGCAATTTGCCCACTTGGTCATATTGGGGATGGCTCTTTGGGATTTCGCGTGGTAGTCGCGGTCTTAAGCGGGCAAACCCACATATTTGCGTATTTGGTCTTGCGAAACACCCAGATATGGTATAGAACAAAGGTTCATCACGCGAAATCCTAAAGACCCTCTTTTATAATAGTGCCGATGGGGGGATAATCAACAGGAAGCGAATCACTGTCAGACGACTTGCAGAGGAGACGCCGGTGCTGTTGCACACCATGCAGCACGAAAACGGCGCTCCGACTATAAGACTAACGACTACGCGACTATTTTCGAGGAGAACCATGACAGCATCCATCGGACGCAATGACCCGTGCCCGTGTGGGAGCGGGAAAAAGTACAAGCATTGTTGTATGCGCAAAGCAGTAGATCGGCGCGTCGTGCGTCATCCCGCGCGCCAGGGAAAGCGCCGGCGCCAGGCAGATGACCTTCAGCCAATCACACAGATGATCGAAGAGATCGCTGCTTATGAGGCGATGGGCGAAGAGATCGACGCCGCAGTGGCCACCCTGGAACACCATCGCCCGGCGTTCGAGGCGTTGCTGGAAGACAGTCAGGCCCTGATGGAGCGCACCCACCGTCTGTTTGCCGACGCGCGCTTCAAGCCTTTTCACTGTACGGCGGATGAAGTGCAGCAGGCTTTCGAGGAAGTGGGCTACCCCGGCGACTTTGCGCTGGACGCAGATCGGGAAGCGGAAAAGATGGTCGCGGCCATCCTGCACGTGGCGGCGCATCGTGAGGACCAACTGAGCGTTGCGCGCAAATTGATGATGATGCTACCGGAGTACGTGGCCGAGCAACGTTATATGGATGCCTGGCTTATACTCTATTCGGTTTATCTGATGACGGAAGCCCCGGATCAGAGCAACCCCTTTCTGTTCGAGATGTTTGGCTATGGGAACGAGGCACTTGCCAAACAACTGCTGGCGCAGCACACAGCCTTGTTGCAACACCTGGGATTGGATGAGGAGGCCATCGACGCTATGTCCTTCGATGAGGCCGAGGCGTTGGCGCAGGCGCAAACCGCCGACCCGGCTACAAACGCCGCGTTGGGGGCTTACTTCGCTGCCCATCCGGAGTTTCATGCCTATGTAGAATCCGAAATTGTGGATATGGAGCGCCAATCGTTGCTGCTGTTGGATCGTGAAGATGCCGAGCGCCTATGCCTTGACCCCGAAGAGGTCATGCCGTACATGGCGACGCTTATGGAGCGGCTGCACCCGCTCGAAGCCCAGGCACGCGAAGCTATGGAGAAGGGGGAATCGCCGCGTCAAGAGACGCTCGAGGCGATGAGCCAGACGCTGATGGATGTCGCACGCGCGATGGTTCCGGAAATTTTCACGGCAGAGCGGCTCGCGCGGCTTAAGGCGGACCTGAAAACCTATCAGCATGCTCTATCCCAGGCGGGAGATAACCGAGCGGCGGCGCTGGCCCACTCGGCCGGTATGCTACTGCAAAGGGAAGAGCCGCCCGCCGACAACCCGCTCTTGATTACCATCTGCTTCGTCTCACTGCGCGAAATGCTGATTGCGATGTCGAAAAAAGAGGGACAGCAGGACGGCGCAACAGAGGAGGAACAGGCGTTATGATCACCTGCACTAATCGCAAACCGGTTACATTTTGGCCGAGGAAGTGGCTGCCGTGACCGCTGCCATTCAACGGCATCCTCACCGACCGCGAGCGTTACGGGCAGTATACGCCGGAGATGCGCTTCATCCTCACCGATGTGGAACAGCGTCTTTTCCGCGCCGAGCGGATGTGCTACCGCAGCAGCGTGGATGGCTGGCTGCCGTTGCGCACCATCGGGACGGCATCTGTCGAACACTTGGCCCGGCGTTTAGTGCCTACGCTGGGTACAGATGTGTTTTTTGAACTCTACTCCCCGTTCCTGATACGGCTCCGACACTTCGTTTCCGATGGAGTACATGATGACCGAGGGATGGTTGAAGTCCTTGTCCACCATTGAATTGATGTCCTCTCGGTACCATTCATCGAAATCGCTGGCGTAGTCGTATTTGTTTTTGTGCATATACCATATATCACGGCAAAAGTCTTTTCATCTGTGTGGTCTCCTTTCTGAATAGGGGTTCCGCGAATTCAAGGAACGATTTCCGAGAATGAACGCGGGGCTTTTTTTACTCAGAAAGAGGGCCAAGCCGTGTGGTCTCCGGTTTGACGATTTTTTCAAAAAATCGCTTACCTGAGTCCTCTCGACCAGGTAAAACGACCTCCCCACAAGCGTGGCGCGCCGTGTGGTCACCAGTCGGGGCGAGAGGATTTGAACCTCCGACCTCACG
>JAIOAS010000314.1 GCA_019873725.1 Chloroflexota bacterium
GGGGGGCGATGGATGCGGATGGTGCAGCTTGTAGAGGGCGATGGAAATAGGATTGTTAGCGCACGATGAGAGAACACGTTTCTACGTCATCTGAGGATATCCTCAGCACGCAAAACCTTGTCATTCCCGATGTATGGATTGCAACCGAGCGCTTGCGCCTGTTGCGCTGTGTTCTGCGTTGCATTGGTATAGCGTTGGGGCTGGGGACGTTGGCTGCGCTCGTGGGAGCGCTGCAATATGCCCCGGCCTGGCAGCCATGGGTTTTTGTCGCCGTGATGCTGCTCAGTTTGGGCGGTTATGCACTGGCCGTGCGCTGGGAGCAACGTGGAAAAGTCGATGCCAGCAGCCGCTTGTTGCTCACTGTTGTCACTGTGATCGGCCTGGCAATGGCGCTGCTTTTCGAGGATTTGATTGTTGCCTTTGCCCTGCTAGGTCTGTTGATTTCGCTTCTGGCTGGTGTTTTGATCTCGCGGCGTATGGGATATGGGTTTGCCGTTGGTCTGTTGCTCACCGGCGTGGTGCTCATCTTTGCGCTGAGGACACCCCTCTTGCTCTCGGTCTCATTGCCCTTGAACCAGATTACAAAAGATTGGGTCGACCTTGTCGTATTTCTGCTGACAATTTTCCTGGGAACCTATGTGGTGGCAACCAGTCAGGAAGGCACGCGGATGGCGTTTGAGCGTCTGGTCGAACAATCGAACAGGCTGAAGGTGCTCAACCGAGACCTGGCGCACGAGATTCACGAGCGCAAGCAGGCCGAAGCAGCATTGGCTCAGCTTAACGCCACTCTGGAGACGTTGGTGGCCGAACGAACTGCGGAGGCGGTTGCCGAGAAAAGTAAAAGCGAGGCAATTTTGCATAGCGTGGGCGATGCCATCAGCGTCACCGACCTGGACATGCGCATCCAGTACGTGAATGAGGCGTTCGAGACGTTAACAGGGTACAACAGTGCCGAAGTTGTTGGTCGTCCTATGTATACGCTTATGGTGCAGGAAACCGCCGAATTGGATCGCCGCTCCCGACAGTTTGTGTGGCAAACAGGGACTTATGCGCAACGCGAAGTTACCATACGCCATAAAAACGGTCGCACTTACGATGCTATGTTGACGATTGCGCCCTTGACCTACGAAGGCGAGCGCACCGGTTACGTTTTTTGTCACCAGGACATCAGTAAACTCAAAGCTCTGGAACGTGCGCGTAGCCAGTTTATCACCAATGTTTCCCATGAACTGCGCACACCGGTGACGAGCATCAAGCTCTCTGCATATTTGCTGCGAGCGGAACAATCGCCGGAAAAGGCGACGACGTATTTGCAGGCTCTCGAACGTCAGGCGGCGCGTCTGGAGCACTTGATTCAGGATATACTGGAGATTGCCTCACTGGACAGCGGGCGGGGCGTCACCACGTGGGAGCCGGTGCCCCTTGCTGTGCTCGTGAGTGATACGGCGACGTGCTATCAGAACCAGGCTGCTTCACGCGATGTAACGTTGACTGTCACGCCTGTACCAACTGACTTGCCGGAGGTCAAAGGGGACCCGGTCCGGCTGGAGCAGGCATTGAAGGAATTGGTGGAAAATGCATTGATTTTTACGCCTCGTGGCGGAGATGTCCATATTACGCTGAAGCCCGTCGAAGCCCACACCCGGCGTTGGGTAACAATTGCTGTGCAGGATACCGGACCGGGTATTTTGCCCGACGAAAAACCCAAGCTGTTCAACCGTTTCTTTCGGGGAGCGCTGGCGGAATCAGGTCATGTTCCCGGCACCGGCTTGGGCTTGAGTATTGCCGATGAGATCATCCGCGCGCACGGTGGTTACATCAGCGTTGACAGTGAGCCGGGGCAAGGCAGCACCTTCACACTGTGGTTGCCGGCGAGCTAAAAAGTATATCGGCCCCATTGCTTGCCAAAGGGAAGCCGAAGATACTGTGTTCCATGACTATGCGACTAAAGACTATCTGACTGCTAAAGGAGGCTGCAATGGACATTTATCGCGTCAAACCAGGAGCGCAAGTGGATTTGCGTCAGTGGGATCCCGATGACAAGGCCATGTTCGACAAGGGCAAGTCGGAGGGCAAGAAGGCGATGGAGAAGCTCAACCGCCGTTTGGAGGCGCTGCAAGAGCTGCTCTTCGCCGAGGGCAAACGCAAGGTGCTTATCGTGCTGCAGGCGATGGACACCGGCGGCAAGGATGGCGTCATCCGCTGGGTTTTTGACCGGGTCAACCCGCAAGGGGTGAAGGTGGCAAGCTTCAAAGCGCCCACGCCGGAAGAGCTGGCCCACGACTATCTGTGGCGCATCCACAAACACACGCCCGGCAAAGGCGAGATGGTGATCTTCAACCGCAGCCACTACGAAGATGTGTTGGTGGTGCGTGTGCATAATCTCGTCCCCCCTGAAGTATGGAGGCGCCGCTATGCGCATATCAACGCCTTCGAGCGCATGCTGGCGGAAGAGGGTACAACGATCCTCAAGTTTTTCCTCCACATCAGCAAAGACGAGCAGAAAGCGCGCCTGCAAGCCCGTCTGGACGAGCCGGAGAAGCGCTGGAAGTTCAACGTGGGCGATCTTGGCGAGCGCAAGCTCTGGGATGAGTACATGCGCGCTTACGAAACCGTCCTCAGCGAGACCAGCACCGAGTGGGCGCCATGGTATATTGTTCCCTCGAATCGCAAATGGTATCGCAACCTTGTCATCAGCGACGTGCTTGTGGAGACGCTGGAAGGCTTCGACATGCGCTATCCTGAGCCCAAAGAAAATCTCGATGCAGTGGTCATCGAGTAAAGCCGTTGTCAGACGGTGTTCGTTCGTGCTCCTTGTGAAAACCGCCAGTTTTCGCAAGGGTGTTTGTGTGTCGAACCTTTTCGACCCATACTGCATGTAACAATTGGAGCAAAGGAACGCCCGTGTCTGTTTGCGCTGCAGGCATATCTCGTCCGTTTGAGGGCATAGCGATCTGGCCGACCGTTGTGCGTTTTCTGGCGCGGCTGCTCTTCGCCCTTACCGGCAGCAGTCGCGCGGCGGAAGTCGGTGGCGTTCCGACAGCGGAGCTGATCACGCGGTTTCAGCGCGGGCAACCGCGCGCATTCGAGGCACTCTACGACCGCTACAAGGACTACGTCTACCGTCTGGCCTTTTTTGTCAGTCGCAACCGCGAGGAAGCGGAGGACGCGGTGCAGGAGACCTTCCTCGACGTGCTCAAAGCGTTGCCTAACTACGACGTGAACGGCCCGGCGCGCTTCGAGACGTGGCTCTACCGCGTGACGCTCAACCGCGCGCGGATGCGGTTGCGGCGCACGCAGCCGGCCTCCGCTGAATGGGACGATGTGGAAGAGCAGCTTGAGCGCCTGCCGTCGCCCTCGTCCGAGCGTCCGGAGGCGGTGTTCCTGGATGGGGAACGGGCCAGCAGCCTGTGGCGCGCCGTGGACCAGTTGCCGGAAGAGCATCGCGTCGTCGTGATGCTGCGTTACCAGCAAGACCTGGCCTACAGCGAAATCGCCGAAGTCCTCGGCGTGCGGGAAGGTACGGTGAAATCACGGTTGTACAATGCGCACCGTAAGCTCCAGCAGTTGTTGGGGCGTGAGATGTGAAACGTAAAACGTAAAGCGTAAAACGTAATTTCGTTTCACGTTTTACGTTTTACGAGATGAGGTTTTTTCGGTGAACGATGTTCATGTTGAAGACGAGCTAATCGCCTATCTCGATGGCGAACTGGACGCGACGGAACGCGCGCGGGTGGAGGCGCATCTGGCGCGCTGTCCGACGTGTGCGGCGGCGTTGCAAGAACTGCGCGTCCTTTCACGCGACCTGGACGCCACCTTCGACGCTGCGATGTCGCCTGTTCGCCTCTCCTACGCTGCTGCCAGCCGCATCCGCGACGTGCTGCGCGCCCGGCTGGAGCGCCCGCGCTGGCAATGGGCATTTTGGCTGCGCCGTGGTCTTGTCGCTCAGGCAGTGATGGCGCTGCTGTTGATCGTCTTCTCGTTCAATGCCTACCGGGTTTTCACGCTCCCCGCTGCTCCTGCGCCCCAGGAGACGCTCGTGCTTGGGCAGGATCGCTTTGCGCCGGGGACAGAGGCCGCGCTGCGTGTCATCGTGCGTTCGATGGGGGCCGCGCCGGTCGCCGGAGCGGAGATCGCCGTGCAGTTGGCATCCCGTGAGGTCTACAAGGGCGTCACCGATGCAAGCGGCAGCGCGGACGTGACTTTCACCGTGCCCGATGCCCTATCGGGCGCGGCAGACCTCATCGTCGAGACGCGCTCCGCTGCCGGGGAAAGCCGTGTTGTGCGACCGATCCGCATCGAACGGGCCTACAAAATATACCTCGCGGGCGACAAACCGGCTTATCGTCCGGGCCAAACGCTCCATGCGCGCGCCCTGGTGTTGGATGCCGTAGAGTTCAAGCCTGTCATAGGGCTGCAGGTGACCTTCGAGTTGCTGGATGCGGAGGACAGACGACTCTCGCGTGCCGCTGTTGTTCTCTCCGACTTCGGTGTTGCTGCGTGGGATGTGGATTTGCCTGTGACTGCCGCGTTGGGCGTCTACACCCTACGCGCAAGGGTAGGGGACACCGTCTCCGAGCGCGCGATCACTGTGGATACCTACACGCTTCCGGCGTTCAACGTGACGTTGGAGACGGCGCGCGCGTTCTACGTACCCGGCGAGACGGTGCAGGGGACGGTGGATGCGGCATACTTCTTCGGCAAGCCTGTCGCGGGCGGCCAGGTGACCCTGCGAAGTTCTGATGGCGTTGTGGCCTCCGGCGAGACCGACGCGCGAGGCCGTTTCGATTTCAGCTTCTCGCTGCCCCCCGACGTACCTGTGGCCGCGAGCGCACTGTTTGAAGTCGATGTCGAGGTCGTCGATGTCGCCGGGCAGCGCACCGGATTACGCCACCAGATTCCCGTCGCCCCAGAACCGATCCTCATCAAGGCGATTCCCGAAAGTGGCCTGCTCAAACCCGGCGTCGAAAACACCGTCTATGTAATGACGGCCTATCCCGACGGAACGCCCGCGGAGACCAC
>JAIOAS010000315.1 GCA_019873725.1 Chloroflexota bacterium
ATTGGTTGGTTGACATTGATTCCTCCTCTGTAAAATGGAAGTAGACTCATTCAACTTTACTCGGATTTCAGTGTCAATCAACCCTCTTTACTAAAAGTGTCCGGTGGCTAGATCAGGGATTAGGGATTAGGAATCGGGGATTAGGGATTAGGAATCGGTAATCGGGTATTCGTGTACGCTACAAACCAGTCCCCGATCCCCAATCCCTAATCACCAATTACCAATCACACAAAAGGAGTGTACATTATGGCAGAACCAAGAGGCAGTGTATCCGGCATCCATCAAGAACATCGAGTCAAGTTCTACGGGCTTTCGACGTGTATCTGGTGTCGCAAAACGCGCCAGTTCCTCGAAGATGAAAAAGTCGCCTTTGACTTCGTCTACGTAGATCTGCTGCAAGGCGATGAGCGCGAGGCGGTCAAGGATGAGATTCAAAAGTGGAATCCGCGGCTCTCCTTCCCCACTATCGTTATTGACGAGACAACCTGCGTGGTCGGCTTCAAAACCGATGAGCTGAAGGAGGCCCTGGGCCTATGAGTGAATATACCGTCACTCCAGAACAGGTAGAAAAACTCTATCAGCGGCTGGACCGGGAGGCGCGGGCCGGGGGTTACAACCTCAACCCCGACAAATCGTTCACGCTGGGACTGGTGGAGAGCCTGCTCATCAACGCAGCACGCTACGGCTACTGGGCCTGTCCCTGCCGTCTGGCCGATGGCGTCCGCGAAAAAGACCTGGACATCATCTGCCCATGCGATTACCGCGACCCCGACCTGGACGAATACGGCGCGTGCTTCTGCGCGCTGTATGTCTCCGATGCGGTGCGCGACGGCCTGCAGGAACTAAAACCCGTGCCGGAGCGTCGTCCTCCCGGCGGACCGACCGCACAACCACAAGAACATGAAGAAGAGCTGGTAGGCTTTACCCGCAGCGGCATACCCGTGTGGCGCTGCAAAGTCTGCGGCTACCTTTGTGCGCGTCCGCAACCGCCGCTCAAATGTCCCATCTGCAAAGCAGACAAAGACCGCTTCGAGCGGTTCGCATAAATGCCAGTTTTTACCACGAATTTACACGAATCTGCACGAATAAAAAAATTAGTGTAGATTTGTGAAAATTCGTGGTTTATGCTTGAAAAGGAGCAACGAACCATGCCATTCACCGTCAAAATTGGCTTTGTGCCCTCGTTCCGTTTCCGCTTCACGCCCTGGTGCCAGAAGATGCGCGATGACAGCCTGGCGGCGTTCGCGCATGTCAAGGGGATGGAAGTTGTCGTCCCGCAGCCTTCGCCGGATGGGAAAACGCTGGATGCGGAAAAGGGGCTGACCCCGCACGGCACCGTCTCCACGCTGGATGAGGCCGAGGTAGTGGCCGAATACTTCCGCCGTCAGCACGTGGCTGGCCTCATCCTCTGCCCGCTGGATTTTGGGGATGAGCGGTCGGCAGTCAAGGTGGCCGAACTGCTCGGCGTGCCGGTGCTGCTCTACGCGACGAAAGAACCGCCCGCGCCCGACGACGCCGGCCTGTCGCGCGTCTCCGACTCGTACTGCGGCAACCTCTCGATGGCCTCCGGGCTGTATCGGCGCAAGATCGCCTTCCGCTACGCGGGCCTCTTCTTCCCTGACGAGCCGGAACTGCAAGACGAGGTGCAGGACTTTGTGCGCGCCGTTTCCGTGATCAAGGGCCTGAAGAACGCGCGGCTCGGGCACGTGGGCGTGCGCCCGCCCACCTTTGAGACTGTCGGCTACGACGAAACCGCCCTCATCCGCAAATTCGGGCAGAACGTCATCTACAGCAACCTCGTGGACATCACCGACGCAGCGCAGCGCTATACCGACGACGATGCGCGCGTGCAGGCACTCGTCGCCGAGATTCGGGGTGGCGTCGCAGCCGTCACCGTGGCGGATGATTATCTCGTCAATGCGGCAAAACTGGAACTGGCGCTGCGTGAGTTCTGGCAGCGCTCGCGGCTCTCGGCGCTGGCGATGCAGTGCTGGCCCTCGGTGCAACGGCTGATGGGCATCTCCGTGTGCGCTGTCTACGGGCGGCTGACCGGGCAAGGGATGCTCACCGCCTGTGAGACCGACGTCCTCGGTGCCCTGGCGATGCTGGTGCAATACCGCGTCGCGCTCGGCGAAACCGTGCCGCACTTCATTGACTGGACGATCCGCCACCGCGAGAACCCGAACTGGCTGCTGGCGTGGCACTGCGGCAACGCGCCCACCTGCCTCGCCGCCGATCCGCAACAAACGGCGCTCCGCTCGCGCCGCGATATGAAAGGCACATTGCCGGTGCAAGGCGGCGACCCGATGGCCGGCCTGCACCAATTCCAGATCAAGCCCGGCGTCGTCACCTTCTGCCGCCTGGCCGAGTACGATGACCAATGGAAGATGCTCATCACCACCGGAACCATCGTCCCCACCGCAGAGACGCTCGCGGGCACGTGGGGCTGGGTGGAAGTGGCCGATCACGACAAGCTGTACCGCACCCTTGTCGAAGAAGGCTTCGTCCACCACGCCAGTATGATCCACGGCGATTACACGAAAGCGCTGCTCGAAGTCTGCAAGTTTATGGATATCGAGGCGGTTCTGGTGTAAAGTCAAAGGTTTCACAAATTTGGGGATGGGGGTTTGGGGGCGGGCTACGCCCGCTCCCAAACCCCTCTTCTCCCCTTTTATTGAAATGATACGAAAATTCGTGGTCTGATTTTAGGAGGATATGATGGCTTTTACAATTCAACGCGGAACGAATATCTCGCATTGGCTCAGCCAGAGCAAACAGCGCGGGGAGGCGCGCCGGGCGTACTTCACGCGGGTAGACGTCCAGCGGCTGGCTAAGATGGGCCTCGATCACCTGCGCATTCCCATTGACGAGGAGCAAATGTGGGATGAGAGTGGCCACAAGGATGAAGAGGCGTTCGCACTACTCGATGCGGCGCTGGATTGGTGCGCTGAGGCCGGACTGCGCGCCATCGTTGACCTGCACATCCTGCGCACACACTACTTCCTCGATGAGCACGATCCACCGCTCTTCGCCGACCCGGCAGAAGAAACGCGCTTCGCCGGATTGTGGCGGCAGCTTTCAGAGCATCTAAGGTCTCGTCCTGAAGAAATGGTCGCCTACGAACTGCTCAACGAGGCCGTCGCCCGCAACCCGGAGGACTGGAACCGCGTGGCGCACGCCGCCTACCACGCCATCCGCGCCACCGAACCAACACGCACGATTGTCCTCGGCTCCAACTGGTTCAATCAGCACCATACCTTCCTCAAGCTCGCCGTGCCGCCGGACGATCCCAACATCATTTTGACCTTCCACTACTACTTCCCGATGTTCATCACGCACTACACCGCGCCCTGGTGGGCTATCGGCGGGACGTACCACGGCCCCATCCACTACCCTGGCAAGCCCATCGCCGAGGAAGACCTGGCGGGCCTGAGCGCAGAATTGCTCAGTCACATGGACGAGTGGAACCAGCCCTTCGACCGCAATACCATCGTCGCCGACCTGGCGCAGCCGTTCGCTGTGCGCGAGCGCACCGGCCTGCCGCTCTATTGTGGCGAGTTCGGCTGCTTCGACCGCACGCCCGATCCGCTGCGCATCGCGTGGTTCAAGGATATGCTCTCTGTCTTCGATGAGTACGACATCGCCTGGGCCAACTGGGATTACAAGGGCAGCTTCGGCATCGTAGATCACGCGGGGAAGCCAACGGCCATTGCGGCAGTGCTGTTCCCGTCAGCAGTGCTGTTCCCGTCAGCAGATTGAGCAGATTAAGCAGATTTAACCACGAATTCACACTGATTTTCTTTTTTCGTGAAGATTCGTGCAAATTCGTGGTTTATGCTCGCCGTTCGATGCAGACTATTCGACTAAAGACTATCCGACTATCAGAAGCTTCCTAATGAAAAAACAAGTGCATCTGGTCAGCAACGCGCACCTTGACCCAGTGTGGTTGACCTGAGCGGGCTGTTGATGGATCTGCAGGATTTCATGGGCTGTCACGTAGACGTTATGACCGAAGCAAAGCTGCGACCACGTAGCCGGGAGCGTGTGCTGGAAGAGACGAGGCCGCTATGAGAGATCCCCGCGAACGCTTGTTTGTATATAATGAGCCTCGCTCGCTACGGTTCAGAACCGCCACTTGAAATGCAACATAGTGGATTACAACTGTCTGAATACATAATAGGAGAAATTCGATATGATAAGCCTTGAAGTGCGCCCATAAAACTGGACACCAAAACGAGGTTTCTTAGTGAACATGCTCCACCGCAGCCATCGCGTCCGCATAGAATTGTGCCTCAAACTCTACTGGGGTCAAGTAACCCAAGGCCGAGTGAATGCGCTTGTGCATGTACACCTCCTCCAAGAATTGCTGTATCTGTTGATAAGCCTCGGTATAGTTCTGATAGTCCGACAGGTCCACCTCTTCATCTTTGATAGTGCGCATCAAGCGTTCTGCGTACCCATTCTGCCACGCGGCGCCTACTTCGGCCATACTGATCTGCACCGTGTGGGCATGCAGCAAGTCAATATAGGCGGTCGCCGCGTATTGTACTCCCTGATCCGAATGATGAATTTCGGGCCGGTGCGTCTGCAAAGCACGTCGCAAGGCAGTCAGCGTGAGTTCCTGCGCCAGGGTGCGTCCCAGATGCCAGCCCCGAATACTACGGGTGAAGACATCCCTCAGCACGGCCAAGTAGACAAATTCATCGCGCAAGCGCACGTAGGTGATATCGGCCACCCACACTTGATCAGGGCGCACGACAACCAACTCAGCGACCAAGTTGGGATAACGCGGGAAGGGATGGTCGCTGTTGGTCGTGCGACAGCCTCGCCGTGGGCGTTCGCCCTGCAATTCCAATTCCGCCATCAGCCGCCGCACGCCTTTGCTATTCACCGTTTGCTGATAGTCCCGGCGCAATTGGTGCGTGAGACGCCGATAGCCATACGTTGGCCAGCGCCCAGCCAGACTCTTGAGGCGTGCCTTCAGGGTGCTTTC
>JAIOAS010000316.1 GCA_019873725.1 Chloroflexota bacterium
CTGCACCAGACTATGGGCGGGGAGCCATCTCAGGGCAACTGTCACGGCACGCGCGTCTGCGGCGCCCCCCGCCAGGACTGTCGGAGCCGCATCCATACATGGAGCCGACTTCTCAGGAGTACTACTTCAACGGGTTGCAAGCCCAAAGTGCCATCGCAAAACAAAAAAGCTACCCCCCTCACCTGTCCAAAGACCGCTCAAGGCAACCCGGCAGCACGAAAAAGCCCGTTTTCGTCAGCGCTGCCTGCGAGGTGTCTACCACAGTTTGCCCGTCCCATTGCAGAACACCCACTGTGATGTGCCAAATCTTCCCGTGCCGCTGCATACTGGGCATTTCTTGGCTACCTCACCAGCCAGTGTTGCCACGCCACCAATGACGAGCGCAAGAATCGCCGCAACCGTGCAGAGCTGCAAACGGTTGGATACTCCGGTTCTACTAGACGAGGCACTGCTTTAAATCTCTGTCATAGCCATTTCTATCTCCTTTTGCCCCTGTTCTATTGAGGCTTCTCCAGCGATTGGGGCAATCGAACGCTGGAGCCTGCCCAACAGCCGTCATCAACCGCGCGCGAAGCGCGTCGGCTGCATGTTGTTGTTAGGCAACGCTACGCAGGCACCGCTTTACGGCAATCTGAGCAAGAACGCGCCTTGGTATTCGTAGACTTGCTTCCCGTTCGCCTTTGTGATCTTTACGATAAGGTCGGCTATGGCCGATGCATTAAGCGACGTTACGATACCCAACGGTAGGACTGAGTTACAGACGACAACGACAGGCCTCCCCGCCAAAATACAGACCTGATCGAACCCGAGTTTCTCTCTGAGGACGCCAAGTACCGCCAGACACAGTTCTGGATTGCCCGACTGGCTGGCGAAATCCCGGTTGACATTGCCTTCGAACGACCAGCAGTTTCCGCGAAACTCCAAGCCAAAGTGCTTGCTTATTTGTTTCTCGTAACTCGAATTGCGCCCCCCTGCGTCGTCCTGAGTTGCATCGGCCTGACTGCCCTTTTTGCCAAACAGTCTACTGAAGAATCCCATTGCTATCTCTCCTTCCCGCTGTTGCGTTGCCTAACGCAGAAGGTCAGGCGCGCTGCTAAGCGTCGCCTGCACCTTCTGGTTGGGCTCCTGTGCTCAAGTTGACAATCCGTCGCGACCTATCGAGGGACTGCACATTGGACCCCGCGTAACAGCTTCTCAAGAACACGCGAGTTATCTGTGCCCGGTTCCCACCTGAGTCCAACTGCAGTTCCAAACGCCTGCTGAAGTTGCGCCGGGATGGTATCGTAATTGATAGCGACAAGAATCGGCAGGCGTGGTCTTTGGCTTCCCGCTGCTGTGTGAATCTCCGTTGTGACCCACGTAGAAACGAGAGCCTCTTTGGAGAGCACAGCGATAAACACTCCACAGTTCTCAACATGGGATTTCGTCTGCTCCAAGTGAGGTACACCGGCAATGGCGTCTCGCTCGTATTCCCAGCAACGGTAGCCTCGATCTTCGAGGAACGCGACGATTTCGTGTACGATCATACTATCGGTTCCGCTGTGACTCACAAATACGTCGAAACCCTTTTCTTGTGCTGCCGCATGTGCGGTCTTTCTTCCCCGTTCCCTGGCGGTCTCAATGAAGGCCTGTACCCCTTGATTCTGCCGCATGACCAGGGCAGCGGCGACGGCTTTAGCTTTCGCCGGAACAGTAGCTTCAGCATCGGGCCAGACACCGACGATGACAGGCACCTCCGGAATGTCCTTCAGTTGGGTGTCAGGTGGAAGTTCCTCGCGACCGTCATGCGAGAAGAAGCGAAGCGCAAAATCCGGAGGGGGGCCGGACTTGCCATCCAGATCCCAGTCGCCTCGTTCAGTCGTGAACTGAACGAGCCATCCGAACAGGGTACAGACCTCACCGAGTGTCTGTTCAGGGCTCCCATTGCTCTTGCACGGGATAACGCCTTTCGGCGTAACGTAGATGCCGAGGAACTCCACAGGACCCATGGTGTTAACTTCCTTTCGCTTATGATCGGCAGCCCAACGTCTGAAGTAAGCCACCGCTGACCGCGCAGCGGGCAGCGGTTGGCTGCACTGTATCGTTAGGCTTTCTCCTCCACAGACCATACACCCACGCTGCAAAGAGCAAGATCGCGACATACATGATCATCGCCACTGCCATCGCCGTCAGACGCATCGGCGTGATGCCCATGCGCAGGATGTAGCGGGCTACGTCGTACGTGAAGATGGTAAGAATGGACAACGGATGCACCAAAACAACCAGTGACGAAATCGCAAACACCAAACGGACGCGATGCTCGCTGCGGCTGTTGATCCACCGGACAACTGCCATGCACGGACAAAGCAGCACAAGAGAGTAGCACAGGATGAAAAACTCCTTGTGCAGACTGAACTGATCCAGCGCGCCCCCGATCACCAGCGGCCGGTCTGAAAATGCTCTGCCGCTGAACAGATAGGTCACAGGTCCAAGACCCGCATCTCCGCTGTGGAACAAGAGCCAGACCGGAAAGATCAACGCTGCTGTTGAAGCCGACGCCGCCATCCAGTGCAATTGTTTGCGTGTCAGTTTCATCGCCTAACGTCCGGCGTCATGGAGGCGAGCTGGCGAGCTTACCATGCACGCCGTTGTTCGGCATCGTCCCGTCCACGTTTGTCTTGCTTCTCGTCCGTCTCCCCCACCGCCTGGGCGGAGCCCTCCCCTTCAGCCTCTCCTACGGGCTGATCGTACTTCAGCAGCCAGTCGTTCAAGGTGGTGTTCAGGTCAGGTCCCATCCCGACGAAGTAACTCATGCAGTCGCGCCCGCAACCGCGCGAGATAGGCTTGCGACGCTTCGGGCCAGGGCAGGAGCGATTCCGCCCGCAACGTGACGTCGTCCAGCATCGCCAAGGCGGCCACCGCGGAGGAGGCCTCCACAACCGCGAACGGTGGGAGGCGATACCGCTCCGGAAGACCCGCCTCCCAAGCGCTGCGGTTTTCAATGAAACGCAACACCTCCGCCATCTTTCCTGCCGATGGCGCCTTGGCCAGAAGCCCGGCAAATTCGTCAATCACCTCGTCCGGGGTCTTGCCCGGCGTCCGGCAGAATTGCGCGAACGCATAAAGGTTTAGCGCCTCCGCCGAGATATTCTCGGCAAACGCATTGGCGATCAGACCGTGCAATCCCAGTTCGTGGGCTATCTCCGTGATGCGCTTGATGTAGCGTGTCTCCGATTGCGCGGTTCCCGCCGTGCCGGGCCGATACCCGTCATCGCACTCGTCCACAAGGAAATAGGGCCATCCCCAAAACCGCGGGGCGCCCTGTGTCGCGTACTGTTGGACCTCGCTGCGGCTCGGATACAAGGGAGGCGCCTTAGCTTCGCGGGCATAGCAGGTAAGAGCCAGGGAGCGATAGTAGTTGTGCAGAGGGAATTCCATGCCGACGCCCGCCTCCCGGATGCCCGGCTGTTCGTAAAACTTGCGGCTGAGGACAACCTCCTTGTCCCAGAAAGCCGTGTCGAACGGCGAGGTGAAATGGTCCCAGGCGGCGATACCCCACGTGTTGACGTTAATCCGCGCGCCTGGGGCATGCTTTCGCACGAGTTCGATGATCTGCAGAATGGCCGGCGGCAGATCGTCCATCGTGGAATCGGGCGATCCGCAGGATCGCCCGCGAAGATCGTAAACCCATCCGCCGCGGCCAGCGTCTTGACCGTGCGTTCCAAATAATGCAGCCGTTCGGCCATGGCCTCGGTGTTCCTGGGCGAGAACCCCTTGTCGGCATAGCCCTCCGGGCCGCCCTCGGGACATTGCCGCACGTTCACACTGAGCAGGCCGAAGTACTGGAATCCGGCCGCCTTCATCCAGGCCAGTTCCTCCTGCATTTCCGCGTAGTAGGCGTCGTGGTGACTCGGCCATCGGATCCATCCCAAATCCCAGCGCTGATAGGTGTTATAGCCGCAGGCCCGGACAAACGGCATCGCGCTATGGGGCAGTCCGTGGTAACAGTTGTAAATGCCGATCGTTTCCATATCCTGCCCCCCTGCCGAACGACTCGCCGCTCAGCCGCGAGCGGCGGACCTCATGCTACCGCATCCGCCCCTCGCGCGCCGCGCCGCTCGTCGGCTGCAGCGGCTTGTTAGGCATCCTTGCGCAGTTCACCACGGTCTACGGTCCACTCAAGCACGCTGTGCTGCAGCCTGCTGAATTCTCTGAGTAACCCGGCCAGCCTATCGAGGTCGGCAGGCAGGGCCTCGATGGAGAACTCGACCACCTCCCGGCGCGGTGGCTCCTGATTGTTGGAGAAACGGAACTCGATGGCGCACCTGCCGTTGGCCGCGACTTGAAAGACGCGAAGCCGGAAGTAGAACGCGAAGCGATCTTCAGGACGCTCGGAACCGAGTTCCCACCGGACGGTGTCGGACTTCCGCTTCGGAAACTCGCGCAGCTCCCGAGCGAACACGCCCAGATCCTCGGCGTTGGTGTAGATCTCAATCTCGCCCTGCTGCCGTCCGTTCGATGCGGCCACGACCAGGTTGACGTGGTGCGGCTCTTCATAGGGATGGCGCGTGATTCGCAAGAACGGCATCACTTCGGTATGCCCAACAGTGTATTATGCTCAACTCGCTGGCAGGTCCCTAGCTCTTCATTTAGTACAGTACCGCCAACGAAGCTGGAAGTCAAGGGCCGGGCGGGGTATGGGGCGGATGTAAGCTCCTGTGGGCCTTCTCCTGTGTTCGCAGGAGGCGGGGTCGGTTACGGCCGGGTGCCGGACGGGCATGCGCTTTGCTTTGAGCTGGTGCGGTGGCGGCGCCTGCGGGAGAGATATGCCCGCAAGAGCGGGTGAGGTGGACCCCAAGTCAAGGACCACCGGCAACGATTTTTAAGGTGAACTCTGTGTTTCCTGTCTGGGCCCGCCAGGGCCTTCCGGGGGCCGGAGGCCCGCCCGCCGCGA
>JAIOAS010000317.1 GCA_019873725.1 Chloroflexota bacterium
ATGACGGAGATGAATGGTTACACGGGAAAAATTCTAAAAGTCGATCTGACAACCGGAACATTGGATGTTGAACAACCGTCGGAGGCGTTTTACCGGCGCTATCTGGGCGGAAATGGTTTCATCGGTTATTATCTGCTCAAGGAACTGCCCGCCAACGTAGACCCGCTGGGGCCGGACAATCTGCTCATCTTCGCCGCCGGGCCGATGACCGGCGTGCCGATTGCCGGTTCCGGGCGCAGCGCGGTGGGCGGCAAGTCGCCGTTGACCGGCGGCTACGGTGAATCCGATGTGGGCGGCTTTTTCGGTGCGGAGATGCGGCGCGCGGGCTTCGATGCGGTCGTGGTGCGCGGCAAAGCCGCCTCGCCCGTCTACCTGTGGCTGCACGATGGCGAGGCCGAACTCCGCCCGGCGGAGCACCTGTGGGGCAAGAGCACTGCCGAGACGCAAGAAGCGGTGCGCGCGGAACTCGGCGCGAAGAACGCGCGTCTGGCGTTAATCGGCCCCGGCGGCGAGAAGCTGGTACGCTACGCCTGCATCATCAACGATCTCAAGCACGCAGCCGGGCGCACCGGCCTGGGCGCGGTAATGGGGTCGAAGAACCTGAAGTGCGTCGCCGCACTGGGGCGGACGGCGGTGCCTGTGGCCGACGAGGCCCGCGTCAAGGCGCTCGCCAAGTCCATGACCGATACCTGGAAAGAAAAAGCCTGGGGGATGCACGAACTTGGCACCGCCGGCGGCCTCACCGGGTTGAGCCAGGTGGGCGCGCTGCCCACGCGCAACTTCCAGGATGGGCAGTTCGAGGGCGCGGAGAAGATTGGAGGCGAGGCGATGCGCGACACGATGCTGATCGATCGCGGCGGCTGTTATGCCTGCCCTATCCGGTGCAAGCGCGTGGTCGAAGTCCACGACGACGAGTACGACGTCGACCCGATCTACGGCGGGCCGGAGTACGAGACGCTCGGCGCGCTTGGCTCGGTCTGCGGCGTGGCCGATCTGCGCGCCGTGGCCAAGGCCAACGAATTGTGCAACGCTTACAGCCTGGACACGA
This sequence comes from Chloroflexota bacterium, assembly GCA_019873725.1. Lineage (GTDB taxonomy): Bacteria > Chloroflexota > Anaerolineae > B4-G1 > SLSP01 > DSWT01. The sequence goes on from JAIOAS010000317.1 coordinate 1,049, forward strand.
TCTCCACCGGTATGGTGATCGCGTTTGCGATGGAGTGCTTCGAGAACGAGATCCTCACCGTTGAAGACACCGGCGGCCTGGAACTGCGTTTTGGCAACGCCAAAGCGATGGTCGAAATGGTGCGGCGGATCGGCGAGCGCGAGGGCCTGGGCGACCTGCTGGCCGAAGGTTCTACCTATGCGGCGCAGAAAATCGGGCGGGGGGCGGAAGCGTATGCCATCAACGTGAAGGGGCAGCCCTTCCCGATGCATGAATGTCGCACGCGGCACGGGCAGGCGCTCGGCTATGCCGTCTCGCCGACCGGCGCCGATCACATGCACAACGTCTGGGACGAAGGCTTTGCCCGCGACCCGGTGGGAGAGGTTGCTTATGGCGTGGGCGTCTACGAGCCGATTCCGCCCACCGTGTTGAACGCCGCCAAAGTGCGCGCCTACACCAACACTACGAACTGGCAGTGGTTGAAGAACAGCCTGACCTTGTGCATGTTTGTTCCCTGGTCTGATGATGAGATTATCGAGATCGTGCGCGCGATCACCGGCTGGAAGGTGAGCAAGTGGGAACTGCTCAAGATTGGCGAGCGCGGGGTGACGCTGGCGCGGCTCTTCAACCTGCGTGAGGGGCTGACGCGCGCCGATGATACGCTGCCTGCGCGGATGGCGCAGTATCACGTCACCAGCACGCTCAACGAGAAACCGGTGCTGCCCGAAGTGCTTGATGAGGCCGTCACGCTGTTCTACGGCATGATGGGCTGGGATCCGCAAACCGGCGTTCCGACGGACGGCAAGCTGCACGAGTTGGACATCGCCTGGGCGCGGTAGAGGTCAACGGATTGAGCGGATTGAACGAAAGGTTATAACGGCACGAGCCAGGACATTATCCTGGCTCGTGTGTTTGTTTGGTGATGAAAACGCTCTCAACCGACTTGCATCGCAAATGCCAAAGTTGCCGGTGTTACTTCTTGTCCGATTTCGTCTAAAAATTCCGGTGCGAAGTCTGCCCCATTTGGCCACTCTATCGTGTTTGTATTGGGGTTCAGCCGTACTTGCCTGAAGATATTCAGGTTTAGCAGAGGCTCAAAAACTTCTCCGTGCAGTTCATCCTCCAGATCTACGTCTTTGGTAGCGCCGTTGCTGAAAGTGAGCCTCAGTTTATAATCTTCAAGGTATTTCACTCTGGTCACATGTAGGAACATTTTTACCTCCTATGCCAATGGCGAAATTTCCTGCAATGGCTGTCGTGACCTTGCGCGTTTCCAGTTCTCTATTAATTCAGCTTGGTGTATTTCGAGCCATTCAAATACCAACGTCAAAGCCCGCTTGGTCATTTCTCCCCGTACAAGGCCGCTTTCAATTTCGATTGTGACCTCTTGACTTTGATACCGGGCATGGAAATGCGGCGGTGTGTGGTCGTTGTAGTTCATAAAGATCACGATGCCGTAGAATCTGCTGATTTCGGGCATAGACGTCCTTTACTGTACAAGTAGCCGTTGCTATCGGGCCGAGTATTGTGCATCTTGGTTATTTCTATTATACACCAGATTTATGCCGTTAACGCCGCGTGCGCGATCTTGAGCTGCTCCCGAATCTGGATGTTCTGCGGGCACTTGGTCTCGCACTCGCCGCACTCGATGCAGGCGTCGGCTTGCTTGCCGCCGATCCAGGGGCTATTGGGGAAGGTGGCGTAGTTGTCTTTGGCGTAGTCCCACAGGCCGTAGACCTGGCCCAGGTTGTACAACTCGAAGATGTGGGGGATGTTCACTTCCATCGGGCAGGGCTGGCAGTATTTGCAACCGGTGCAGTAGAGCTTCGCCATTTCGGCGAGCCGCTCGACGTGCTCGCGGATCACGGCTTTGTCTTCCTCGGTCAGGCTGACTTCGTCCGCTGCCGTAGCGACGTTTTCCTCCACCATCTGCATCGTGCTCATGCCGGAGAGCGCCACCGTCACCCCGGGGTTGGAGAGCACGAAGCGTAGCGCCAGCTCCGGCACACGGTTGACGCCGGGGATCAGGTTCGCCAGCACCTCCGAGCGCACGCCCAGGCGACCGCCCGCCACCGGCCCCATCACCACCACGCCGACGCCTTTCTCCTTGGCGTGGGCGATGCCTTCTTCGAGTTCGCGGTTGAGCAGGTTGTATTGCAACGTGATCGATTCGACATAGCCGGTGTCGATCAGCTTCACCAGCGCCTCGTTCGTGTCGTGAAACGACGTGCAGATATGCTTGATGAGGCCCTGATCTTTGGCCTTCTGCATCCACTTGCTGATGCGCGGTTCGACGGCGTTGACGTAGCGCTCCCAGTTGATGCCGTGGTGGTTGTAGATGTCAATGTACTCCACATCCAGCCGTTGCAGGCTGTTTTCGAGGTTCGTCCACCACGCGGATTCATCCTCGCCGTAGTAGTGGTTCTTGGTCGAGACGACGATGCGATCCCGCCAGCCCTTCAGCGCCTCGCCGACGACGCGCTGGCTGTCTTCGTTGCAATAGCCGACCGCCGTATCAATGTAGTTTACGCCGGCTTCAAACGCCCGGTGGATCATCGGAAGGGCTAACTCGCGGTCTACCACCTGCACGCCATTCACTTCTGTCATCGGCAGGCGCATCGCGCCGAAGCCCAATTGCGATACTTTGTACCCTGTTCGTCCTAATTCTCTGTAGATCATCTCTCTCCTTAGTCTGATAGTCGTTGGTCTTGTAGTCGTTGATTGTCTGTAATCCTTAAAATCCGTTAAAATCTGTTCAATCCGTTGACATCCAGATCGTGCGCGTATACTGCTGGAAGAACGCCCACATCTCGCGCGTGGCGTCAATATCCTGCGTGGTGTGCCCGACAATCGCCTTCGGTAGACCCCCGCCGCCGGGCCAGGAGTGGCCGCCCCCGTGGATGGTGTAGAACAGCACTTCGGTGTCCGCGTTGCACGATCCGTACCGGATGCCGGTCACTTCGCCTTGCGCGGGGAGGTCGTCTGGCGTCGAAGCGCAGCCGTTCTTTGCCGCGTACTGCGCTACCCAATCGGGGATCACGGGGAAAGGCATGTCAAACGGCCCCGATGGCCCGCCGTAGTAGGGGACGATCTGGTCATCGGTCCCGTGGAAGGCGATCATCGGCACGGTATATGTGGGACGGCACTTGTCCAACGGGTAGAGATACGCCCCCGCGACCGTCCCGATGGCGGCAATGCGCTCCGAGAGTGCGCACGCCAGCAGATACGACATCCCCCCGCCGTTCGACAGCCCGTTGGCGTAGATGCGGGTGGGGTCGATGTTGTACTCGCTTTCCAGCTTGTCGATGAGATCGGCGATAAACGTGACGTCTTCCATCTGCGGATTCAGCGAGTCGGCGGTTCCATGCGCACCCCAGCGTTTAGGGAAGCCGGTGCCCGACGGGTAAACCACGATGAAGCCGTATTCGTCCGCCAGGGGATTCCACCGGCTGACGTCGCGCTGGTTGGCCGGCCATTGCGCGAAGCCGTGAAGGGTGATGACGAGCGGCGTCGGCGTGGCTGGATCGTAGCTCGGCGGCACATACAACAGATACTCGCGCCGCACGCCTGAGGACATAAGTGTGCCATTGGTTTTGTTCGACAACGTGTATGCCAGCGCCAGCGCCAGCACAAGCGCGACCGGCAACCCTACGATGACGCCTATCAACCGTAGCACCTTTTTCCCAAGCGTAATGCTTTTCTTTTGCACGTTCTTCTCCTTCTCAGAACGGCCAACGGATTGAACGGATTCGCCAGATATACTAGTGTTCTTTCAAGAATTAAATGACGGGTAGAGCTGCTTGAGTTTGATGCGCGCATCCTGAGTCGTGAACTGCCAATTCACGGTAGACGCCCGCGCATTGCGCTGCTCA
>JAIOAS010000318.1 GCA_019873725.1 Chloroflexota bacterium
TTCGCCTTTATCGCCATTGGCATCGATCTGGCGTTGGGTGATCTGCGCGGCCTGGGGTGGAAGCCGATCTTCGTCTACATGGCAGCGACGGTCTTCAACACGGTGTTGGCTTTGGGGGTGTCCTCGGTCATTTTTGGCGCGCTGGGATTGTAGATTCCTTGTTACTTTTTTGACCATACGACGACGATATTAGTAGTTTCCCAAATCTGTTTGCTAAAGGAGTGTTTTGTCTATGCGCTATGTAATGCGGTACCTACTAAGTTTGTCGTTGATTATGGTCTTTCTGAGTGCCTGTGCGACTCCGACGCCGGAGGCGGGGTTGCCCAACCCCGCCTCCGAAAACTATATCAAGCAAGGCGGAACCCTCACCATCCAGAAACGCGGTGATGGCGGCGAATATGGGGTTTGTATTTTTGAGGACAACCGGCAATGTGAGGAATGGGCTTTGCAGCGGGGCGACTGTCCGGTGGGTGGCGTCAAGGTCACGGGCTACACCACCCAGGCTGCGCAATACTGCGCCATCACGGGCGGCGAGTATCAAATCACCGCCAATGGGAACACGGAGCAAGAAAAAGGGACCTGCACATTCAAGAATGGACGAGCGTGCGATGCCGGCGACTATTTCGCGGGGACGTGCGACCCGAACACGGCGCCCGAAGCCTCGTACAGCGATCCCTTCGCTTATTGCGCCGCGGTCGGGACGGTGGACGCACCGGATGCGCGCTACACCGGTGAAAAACTGCCGCAGTCTGTCCTGGACGGTATGATACGGGCCGGGGTCGTGACTGCCGATGCGCCGGCGGAAATCCAACAGAACGCCACGTGGCGGTGTATGGACGGGAAAGTATGGGTGTGCCATTTCGGGGCCAACATCCCTTGCCTGGACAAGGCGAATACTGATCAGACGCCGACTGCCGACATGAACAAGTTCTGCGAAGAGAACCCTGCGGCCGATGTCATTCCGGCGGCGGTCACAGGACATGCCACCGTCTATGAATGGAAATGCGCGTCGGGGAAACCGGAGGTGGTCAGGCAAGTGCTCGACACGGATGCGCAGGGCTATCCGGTCGAGTTTTGGTACGAGTTATCGCCTCAATAACATCGGACCTGGAAAGTTTTCTGAAGTTGGACGCAGACCTGCGCTGATTTTCGCAGATCGTTCAAGTCAATCTGCGTGAATCTGCGAAAATCAGCGTTAAATGGCTTTTCTGCGTTCATGCAGCTTACGTGGAGGGGTGCAGCGCGTAGCCCAAGGCTTCGGCGGCGGTTATAATCTGTGCTTCTGTGACCTGGGCCTCGTCGTATTCCACCTCTAGCCGTTGCTTGCGATAGCTCGCGGCGATGTGTCGGATGCCCGGCAGCTCATCTTCGAGACCCTCCAGCCGCATCACGCACGCGGGACAGTGCATATCAGGGACGCGATAGACCTGTTTCATTCGATGCCTCACTGATCGAAGACAATTTGCCCGGAGTACATCCCCATCGAGCAACTGTAGCGCAACACTTTACCTGCCGGTTGCGGGGGAACCTCGACGGTGAACTCGCCGGTAGAAGGCAGGAGTTGCTCTACGTTCAGCTCAGGGATGACCAGCGCCAGGGAACAGGAGCGGACATTGTCGCTCACAAAGATCAAGCGGGTGGGGACGTCTGGGCGGGCGGAGATACTGGCCGGTGTATACCCGTTGTTCAACACTGTAATCCGCACCTCGTTTTCGCCGTCTGGGGACGTGATGGCGTCTGCCAGCGGCGCTTTGCTCGACACATCGGCGGCCTGCGTCAGCCGCGCAAGCGAGACCGGCGACCCCATCAGGTTCAGGCCGGAGTCCACGGAGACCAGCCCCAAAATCAGCAGGACGACCGCCACAGCCCGCGCGAAATTCTTCTCCAACAGCGCGCCCATCCGCGTCGCCAGGTAGACCACGACGAAGAAGACGACGCTGCTGCCCAGGGTGAACGCCGCCATCAGCCCGGCGGCCTGGAGCGCGTTGCCCGTGCCCATCGCCAGCGCCATCATCGCCTGGGTGACACCGCATGGAATCAACACGGTCAGCGCGCCGAGGATCAACGGCGTCACCGCATCCGCGCCGGCTTTGGCCTTGCGCCGCAGATAGCGCGTCACGGCGGCGGGTGGCTCGAAGACGAAGTAGCGGAAGATCGGATGCACGTTCAGCATCCGCAGGCCGTTGCCGACCATAAAAATGCCGATGGCGATCAAGAGCAATGCGCGGGTGAGCGGCGTCAATTGCAGCATCGAGCCGAGCGCGCCGAGCAGCAAGCCGAGCAGGGTGTATGCAGCCAGTTTTGCCGCCAGGAACAGCAGAATCGGCAGCGCGCCCGGCGATGTCGTTGGTTGCGCCGTCGCTGGCTTGCGCTTACGTGGTGACGTTTCCGGCGCGGGAGTGAGCTGCGGCGCTAACGCCGTCGTCAACAATCCACCCTGCACCGCCAGACAACTCAATCCGCCCGTGGTCAATCCTGTAATAAAAGCAATCACAAGTTGGTTCATCGCTTTCCCCTAATCGTGGCCGGTTTTGTAAGGCGAGTTGGTAACTCGCCCATCAATGCAAGCGAGTTGCCAACTCGCTCTACAGTTTTATTTCACCGTTTACCGCCGTCCCACACGACGAACGGCATATTGATGACGACGCCCGGCTCTTCGAGGGTGACTTCGCCCGTCGCTGCCGCAGCCTGCACTTCCGCTGCCGACTTGAGCACGCGTGCGGATGCAGGGTTGGCCCACGTCACCAGCACCAACCGGCGCAGCGGAGTATAGTTCGCCGTCCCCGGTGGACTGTCGAAGACATCTGCCGCAAAGCCGAGCGGCCCCATGCCTTCGATGCCGTTGGTGAACACATACACGTTCGCCAGCGCGCTGTCGGGCGTTTCTGCCAGAGACGGAACGTGCAACACCGGCGAGTCCATCATATCGGTGAGCAATTGCGCCACGTCCGCGTCGGAGGCTTCGGTGTGCATAAAGTAAATCTCGCGGCCTTCGGCGTAGGCCATCCCGGCCGGCATAATGGCCGTGGTGCCCATTTTCTGCTTTGGCGCGCACGCCGTCAGCAGAACAGTCAGAACGGTTAATAGGGCAATCCATTTCTTTAACATAGACACCTCTCGTCTATAGTTGGCTGCAAGCTAACCGCTTGCGCTACACATCTGCCTTCTTCAGCCGCAAGCTGTTGGTGACGACGAACACGCTGCTGAAGGACATTGCGCCGGCTGCCAGCATCGGGTTGAGAAAGCCCAACGCCGCCGCCGGAATAAGAATGACGTTGTAGAAGAACGCCCAGAACAGATTCTGCTTGATCGTGCGCAGCGTCTTGCGCGAGAGTGCGACTGCTCGCACGACGCCGCGCAAGTCGCCGGACATCAGCGTGATCGGTGCAGCGGCGATAGCCACGTCCGTTCCGGTGCCGATGGCGATGCCGACGTCGGCCTGGGCCAGGGCGGGGGCGTCGTTCACCCCGTCGCCGACCATCGCCACGACCGCCGGTTTCCCGTTGACGGTTTCCGCTTGCAGCTTCTTGATTTCAGCCGCCTTGCCTTCCGGTAGCACCTCTGCCAGCACTGCGTCGAGGCCCACCTGCCTGGCGATGGCTTCCGCCGTCTTGCGGTTGTCGCCGGTGATCATCACCACCCGCAGGCCCATCCGGTGCAAGCCCGCAATCGCTTCGACCGAGCCGTCTTTGAGCGTATCCGCCACGGCGATCACGCCGCGCACCGCGCCATCCACGGCGACGAGCATGGCCGTTTTTGCCTCCGCCTGCAACCGCTCCACTTCGGGCTGCAAGCCGTTGAGCGGGTAGCTGCGCGCTTCCATCATCCGCAGATTGCCCACTGCCACCGCGCGCCCGTCTACCTCGGCGGAGACGCCAAGCCCCGCCTCAGCCTGGAAGCCCACCGGTTCGGATAAGTGTAATCCGCGCGTCGTCGCCTCCGCCCAAATCGCCTCGCCGAGCGGGTGCTCGCTGCCTTTCTCGACAGATGCAGCCAGCCGTAGTAACTCGTGATCGGTAATGAGTAATGAGTAATGAGTAACGGGTAATGAGTAATGAGTAATGGGTAATGAGTCATTGATAGCTTCACCCTCATTACTCTTTACTTCTAACTCATTACTCTTTACTACTAACTCATTACTCTTTACTTCTAACTCATTACTCTTAACTCTTAACTCGCTACTCGCTACAACCACATCCGTTACCGCCGGTTGCCCTTTCGTGATCGTGCCGGTTTTGTCCAGGACAACGGTGGTGATGTGTCCGGCGCGTTCGAGGGCTTCGCCGTTCTTCAGCAGGACGCCCAACTCGGCGCCTTTGCCCGTTCCCACCATCACGGCGGTCGGCGTCGCCAGCCCCATCGCGCACGGACAGGCGATCACCAGCACGGCGACCATATTGATCAGGGCGCGGGTGAAGGCGTTGGTGTCCGCATTGACCGGCAGCGGCGGTCCCAGGAAGTACCAACCCAAAAAGGTCAGTACAGCGATGCCGATCACGATGGGTACGAACACCGCCGAAATCTGATCCGCCAACTGCTGAATGGGCGCTTTGCTGCCCTGCGCTTCCTCCACCAGGCGGATGATCTGCGCCAGTGCGGTCTCTTTGCCTACCTTCGTTGCCTCGAACTTGAGCATCCCCAGCTTGTTGAGCGTCGCGCCGATGACGGGATCGCCCGGCCCCTTCGTCACCGGCAGCGATTCACCGGTGAGCATCGATTCGTCCACCGACGAATGGCCTTCGATGACCACGCCATCCACGGGAATTTTCTCACCGGGGCGTACCAGCACCACGTCGCCCACGCGGACGGCTTCGACCGGAACGGCGATTTCGACGCCGTCGCGCACGACCTGCGCTGTTTTCGCCTGCAAGCCCATCAGCTTCTTGATGGCC
>JAIOAS010000319.1 GCA_019873725.1 Chloroflexota bacterium
CAGCATCACCAGTGGCTGAACCTGGCAACAATGCGGCCAGCCAGATGGCTTGATCGTTCGAGCGATGTACGCCCGTGTCGTCGTGTTTCTCCCTTTTAGAAGCAAAATTACGCCGCTATTCGATTACAGCATCCCGTCAAGTCTCGCTGCCTCTGTGCGTCCGGGGGCGCTGGTCCTTGTCCCATTGCGCGAGTCCGTGCTGCCGGGGCTGGTGCTGGCGCTGACCGAGACGCCCGCCGTCGCCGAAACGCGGCCCATTCAAAGCGTTCTCTACCCCGATCCGGTGCTCGATGAGGGCTTGCTGGACCTGGCGCAATGGATGGCGCGGGAAACATTAGCGCCGTTGCACCAGTGTATACAGGTGATGCTGCCGCCGGGCTTGCGCGCGACCGTCTATCTGCGGCTCTCCGCTCAGGTGGCCTCCGCGCCGCCCGACCTCCCCGATCCCGCTGCCAGGCTGTTACAGATGCTCATCCAGCGCGGCGCATTGACGAGCGCGCAGGTCAAACAGGCACTCAGCGGTGTGGACGTGCGCCGGACGCGACATTATTTGCAGAAGCGCCGCTTGATCAAAGTGGAACGCCTGCTGCGGCTTAACATTGTCCAGCCTAAAACCGCCCGCCTTGCCCGGCTGATTGCGCCGCGCGCGCAGTGGGAGACGTTACTGCGTGGCCTGCGTGACGTGACGTTTTATCAAACCATTTTGGACTTCCTCGCCGGCGAGACGCAGCCTGTGGAACTTGAAGTCGTCTGTGCCGAAACCGGCGCAAAGTCCTATCACCTCAAAACGCTGGCCGAGCGCGGTCTGATCGCCTTCAGCCACGAGGAAGTGCTGCGTGATCCGCTGGCGGAGATGATCTTCACCCCCGACCAGCCGCCGGTGCTCATCCCCGAACAGCAAGATGTTTGGGACGCCATCGAACCGTTGCTACACGAGACGCCCTCCGCCCCCGTTTTGCTCCTGGGCGTGACCGGCTCTGGCAAGACGGAGTTGTACATGCGGGCGACGGCACAGGTATTGGCACGGGGCCGGCAGGCGTTGATCCTCGTCCCCGAAATCAGCCTGACGCCGCAGACCGTGCAGCGTTTCGCCGTGCGTTTTCCGGGGCAGGTGGGGTTGTGGCACAGCGCAATGAGCGATGGCGAACGCTTTGACACGTGGCGGCGGGTGCGCAGCGGCGACATCAGCGTGGTAGTGGGCGCGCGTTCGGCCTTGTTTGCGCCGTTCCCTAACCTGGGCCTCATCGTGATGGACGAGGAGGAGGACCCGAGCTACAAGCAAAGCCGCGCGCCGTATTTTCACACGCGCGAGGTCGCCGCAGAACTGGCGCGGCGGCGCGGCGCGTTGCTGATCCTGGGCAGCGCTACGCCCTCGCTAGAGGCCTACGCCCGTGCATTGGAGGGGCGTTACCGTCTGCTGGAAATGCCGCAGCGGGTGATGGCGCACCAACAGCGCATCGCGGCCTGGGAAAAGTTTCTTCATCTCCCTGCCAGCCGTTACCAGGCATTGACGGGGATACCGAGCGCCCGCACCATTGCCTTGCCGCCGGTGCAGATTGTGGATATGCGGGCGGAACTCAAGGCCGGCAACCGCTCCGTCTTCAGCGTGGCGCTGCAAGAGGCGGTGGATGCGGCCCTGGCCCGCCATGAGGAGGTAATCCTGTTCCTCAACCGCCGGGGCACGGCGACCTACGTCTTCTGCCGTGATTGCGGGTGGGTGGCGGAGTGTCCCCGCTGCGACGTTCCTTTCACGTACCACGAAGGCATCGGTAGCCTGATTTGCCATCGCTGCGGGCGGCAAAAGCGCATGCCGCGTCAGTGCCCGGCGTGCGGCTCCTCGCGGGTGCGTGCGTTTGGCCTGGGCACGGAGGGGCTGGAGACGCGCGTCGCCGAGCGGTGGCCTGCGGCGCGCCTGGTGCGGTGGGATCAGGACGTGGCCCGCTCGCACGCCGTCCACACGGCCATCATGGGGCGCTTTGCCCGCGGCGAGGCCGACATCCTGGTGGGCACGCAGATGGTGGCGCGCGGGTTAGATATTCCCAAGGTGACGGTGGTGGGCATCATCTCCGCCGACACGGCACTCAATCTGCCGGATTTTCGCGCCGCCGAACGTGCGTTTCAACTGCTGGCACAGGTCGCCGGGCGCTCCGGGCGGGGGTTGCTCGGCGGGCGCGTGGTCTTGCAGACGTACCATCCCGCGCACTATGTCATCCAACGGGCGGCGGTCCACGACTACACCGGCTTTGCGGAACGCGAGCTGGCGTTCCGCGAGCAGGCCGACTACCCGCCGTTTATCCGGTTGGCGCGGCTGGTCTACGCCCACACGAACCGTGAGCACGCGCAGCAGGCCGCCGAGGATTTCGCCACCGTCTTGCGCGATGCGCTCCGCGCCGCCGGGCTGCCGGAGACCGACCTCATCGGGCCGGCGCCGGCGTTTTTCGCCCGCGTGCGGGGGCGCTATCGCTGGCAGATTCTGCTGCGCAGCGTGTCGCCGGCGGATTTCCTGCGGGACATTGATATTCCCGCGGGATGGCTGGTGGATATCGATCCGGTAGAGGTCTTGTAGCCGAAGAAAACTATTGCAATAATTTACCTTTTATGGTAAATTAAGCGTATGAAATTTGAAGAACTCTTACATATTGTTGGCACTGAACCCGTATTTGAAACGGGGCTTTTGCTTGCCGGGAATGTTGATCCCGACGTGGTGCGTAAACAACTCTCGTTGTGGACGAAGGCGGGAAAACTCTATCAATTACGGCGTGGAGTGTATGTGTTAGCGCCGCCCTATCAACAATCCCGCCCCCACCCGTTTGTGCTCGCCAATCACCTTGTACGAGGAACTTACGTCAGTTGTCAATCTGCCCTGGCGTACTATGGTCTCATTCCAGAGTATGTCCCTGGCGTGACCAGTGTGACGACTTCACGTCCTGGGTGTTGGGAAACACCGCTTGGGCGTTTCGAATACCGGCACATTAAGCCGGAACTTTTTTACGGTCACCGCAGTGAAGTTGTGACCTCAGGGCAGAGTGCGATGATCGCCGGGCCGGAAAAAGCGCTGCTGGATTTGGTGTATTTGCAGCCGGGCGGCGATGCGCCGGATTATCTGCGCGAATTGCGTCTACAGAACCTGGAGTACCTGGATATCGACGTTTTGCACCGGCAGGCAGAGCTCGTGCAAAGCCCCAAATTGCTCAGAGCAGCACGACATATTGCTGAACTTGCGCTTGCCGAAAGGGAGACATACGAGACCCTATGAAATCACTGCTTACCGATCTGGTTCAAAACACGGCATCATTCACGCAAGCACAGAATCAGGTCCGTGAATACTTGCAGGCCAGGATTTTGGGAACGTTACAACGATCCGGCGCGATGGTGCCGTTGGCGTTTCACGGGGGGACGGCGCTCCGTTTCTTGTATGCCATCCCACGTTACTCCGAGGATCTGGATTTTGCCCTGGAGCACTCCCAGGCATTGTATGATTTTCGCGCTTATCTCAAAGCCATTCAGACTGAGTTTGCGGCTGAAGGGTACACTGTTCAGATCAAGGTCAACGATCAGAAAACTGTTCACAGTGCATTTATTCGCTTTGCGGGTCTGCTTTACGACCTGGGATTATCTCCTCACGCGGATCAAGTTCTGGCGGTCAAGCTTGAAGTGGACACCAAACCACCACAGGGAGCCAGGTTAACCACGACGGTCTTACGCCGCTACGTTCTACTTCATCTTCAGCATCATGATCGATCCTCGTTGCTCGCTGGTAAGATTCATGCGCTTTTGCAACGTCCATATGCCAAAGGCCGCGACATTTACGACCTCTTCTGGTATCTCAGCGATCCGGATTGGCCTGAGCCAAATCTGACTTTGCTCAACAACGCCCTTGAACAAACGGGATGGACTGGTGGCGAGTTATCGCCAGATACCTGGCGGAAGACAGTGAAAGCCCGATTGTCGGGACTCGCGTGGGAACACGTTTTGGCCGATGTGCGGCCTTTTGTGGAAAAGGAAACTGATCTCGCGCTGTTGACGCGCGACAATATCTTGAATCTATTAGGAGGCTCATCATGATCGAGTGTATTCTGATGGCCGGCGGTGTGCCACAAGAAGAAGATCTGCTGTACGAATACACCCAGGGACAGCCGAAGGCGTTGCTCGATGTGGCAGGCAAGCCGATGGTTCAATGGGTGTTGGACGCGCTCGACGCGGCGCCGAGCGTGGGTGATATCGTGGTCGTAGGGTTAGCCGACACAGGGGCGGTGACGTCACCGAAAATTGCCTGTTATCTGCCCGATCAAGGGTCAATGCTGAAGAACATTCTCGCCGGCATCGATTGGGTACTGGAACGCAATCCGCAGGCGGTGCAAGTCCTGATCAGCAGCTCCGACATCCCATTGCTGACCGGCGCGATGGTGGAGCGTCTGCTTGCGCAGTGCGCCGATCAGGCGGTGGATGTCTATCACACCGTTGTCTCGCGCGAGAAGATGGAACAGCGTTTCCCCGGTTCGCGGCGCAGTTATGTCCGTTTCAGCGATGGTGATTTCGCTGCGGGAGATATCCACGTCGTTGCGCCCTACATCGGCTACAAGCATCAGGACTTGTGGGACGATCTGCTCGACAGCCGCAAAAACGCGCTCAAACAAGCTGCGCGACTCGGCCCGGTCTTTTTCGCCAAACTGATGGCCCATCGTTTGAGTCTGGCGGAACTGGAACGCCTTGTGCGCGAGAAATTCGGCATCAACGCGCGCGCGCTGCCCGTCGATGACCCCGAAATGGGCATGGACGCCGACAAGCCGTTCCAGTTGGAAATCTGCCGCCGGGAATTAGCGCGCCGGGTGTTGGTGGAATGAGCGCGCAGCGGCAT
>JAIOAS010000320.1 GCA_019873725.1 Chloroflexota bacterium
CGGTGTGGTGGGCGTTTTCAGCAACACGCTGCCGCCGCTCGTCAGCACGGGGCCGGTAAAGGCCCTCACCCTGGGTGACGTGAACAACGATGGCAGCCTCGATGTGTTTTTGGCGCGGCCGAGCGGCTCCGGCGACGAGGTCTGGCTCAACGATGGAGCGGGCCATTTCAGTCAGACCGCGCAAGCCTTGGATGAGATGAACAGCGAGGGTGTGGCGCTCGGCGATCTGGATGGCGATGGCGACCTGGATGCCTTTGTCGCCAATGTATTCAACCAGGGTAATACGGTGTGGTTCAACATGGGCAGCGCGAGCGGCTTTTTCACCGATAGTGGTCAGAGTTTGGGTTTTGCCAACAGCTATGCCGTGTCGCTCGGCGACGTGGATGCGGATGGTGACCTCGATGCCTTCGTTGCCAATGGCGGGGTGAGTGAGCGCTCGGATGTAGTCTACATTAACAATGGCGCCGGTTACTTCACCGTCGTTCGTAATTTCGGCGATGAGTTTGAAGGATACGGCGCGGCGCTCGGCGATGTGGACAACGACGGCGATCTGGATGCCATCATCGCCAACAACGGCGCACCGCCCGGTCTATGGCTCAACGAACCACCGATTTGTTTCGCCCAACTCGCCAGCGACAGCAGCGTCACCTATAGCAGCCTCAATGCCGATGCCGTCCAGCAGGCCGTCGATGCTGCGTTGACCAATGATGTGGTCAAAATCGCCGGGACGTGCGCGGGCGTCTCGCAAATCGGCGGAACCCGGCAGACCGTGTACGTGAACAAGCCGTTGACGTTGCGCGGCGGATATACGCCCGGGGCGTGGAATACATTCGATCCGGCTGTTTATCCTGACTTGCGTGCGGAAAACGCCGGGCGCGTGGTGTTGGTTACCGGGCCGGTTTCGGTGACGTTGGAAAATCTCGACATCGGCTTTGGCGACGCCACCGGTCTAGGTGGCGGGCCGTATCCCTATGATGGCGTGGGCGGCGGCATTTACGTTGTCAGTGCGACGGTCACTCTGCGGAATAACCGCATCCACGATAACGTGGCCGGGCGCAACGGGTGGAGTGGCGGCGGTGGTGTTTACTTCTATGATGCCCAGGCGACGTTGGAACACAATGACATCTACTGGAACACTGCTGGAATGAGTGCGACGGCAGGACTCAGCGGCGAAGGCGGCGCTTTGGCCTTCAGCGCCAGCGACGCGACTTTAACCCGTAACATCTTCAGAGATAACCTTGCCAGCAACGTTGGCTTTGGTATTGGTGGTGCGATTTACGTTGAAGAGGGCAGTTTGACCGGCGACGGCAACTTTTTGCAAAGCAACGCTGCCAGTTCCGCCGCTCAGGGATCGGGTGGTGGAATTTTCGCCGGTTATAATAGTCACTCTTCTCTCATCAACACCATGTTGCTGGGTAACACCAGCGGTACAACGCCAGATTCTTCCGGCGCGGCGTTGCGTCTTGAAGGGAGCATTGTGGATTTGGTGCACACGACTTTCGTCGGCAACACGGGGGGCGACGGCAGTGGTGTCTACGCCGATTTCGGCTCTGTTGCTACCATGACCAACACGCTGATGAGCGACCATACCGTCGCCATCACTGTCGAGGGGGACAGCGCAGTAACCCTGGTGGGCATCCTGTGGCATAATACGCTCATCTACACCGGCGGCGACGGTACCATCAACGTGAGCACTGTCATCACCGGCGACCCGGCTTTCGCCTACGATGGCTATCACATCGAGTCCAACAGCGCAGTGATTGACCAGGGCGTCGATGTCGGCGTGCTGCGCGACATCGACAATGAGATTCGTCCGCACGATCTGGGCCCCGATCTAGGCGCGGACGAGTATTATCCTCGCTGTTGGAGCCAGGATGTCGGCACAAGAACGACTTCCTATTCCAGTTTTGGCGCGCAGGCGGTGCAGGCCGCGATCAGTGCGGCTGCACCTGACGATTTGATCAAGTTGGCCGGGAACTGCGTGGGCGTCAACTACCAGAATTTATCGTATCAAACTGCCTACATCAGCCAGCCATTGACGTTGCGCGGTGGGTACACGCCGACGAACTGGGACGTCTCCAATCCGGTTAGTTATCCGACAGTTTTGGATGCGCATTTTGCCGGGCGCGTGGTCCACCTGGATAACGTTCCGGGGACATTGGAGAATCTGCTCGTGCGTGGGGGACGGATCAGTGGGGACGGCGGCGGCATCTACGCTAATCAGGGGTTGACCCTTACCAACGTTCACGTGGTGGATAATGAGGCTCAGGATGGCGGGCGCGGCGGGGGCGTCTGGGTTCTCGGTGACGCGACGATGACCAACGTAGAGATTCGGGAGAATGCCAGCAGTTGGGACGGCGGCGGCGTTTACGTTAGCGGCACGTTGAGTATCATTGGAGGCAACTTGGTTGCAAACACTGCTTATAGCAATGGTGGCGGCGTGGCAGCGCAAGGCCCTCTGGTGCTAAGTAACTGTGAAATTGCCAAAAACTCCGCCGGGGCTGGCGGCGGCGTTTATGCTCAACAGGGCCTCTCCGTTTATCGCAGTCGCTTCGTCGACAACGTCGTCGGTATGGACGGTGGTGGGGTTTACCTGGAAGGAAATGGCTTCGCCGGCCGCTTCGAGAATGTGATCTTCAGCCGTAACTACGCGACGGACGATGGCTCGGCGCTCTACCTGCTCCAGCAGAATTCTGCCAGCCGCGCCGACCTCATCCACCTGACGATTGCCGATCCCGCCTTGCAGGCCAATTCGGCGCTTTATGTCCCCACCGGCACGGTCTACATCACCAACACGATTTTTGCCGACCACACCATCGACATTTTGGTTTTGGGGAATGCGCGGGTCTATGAAGATTACAACCTGTATGACAATGGGCCAAACTTCACCGGAGGGGTCAATGCGGGTGCCCATAGCTTCGTTGGCGCGCCAGGGTTTATGGATCCGGCATTTGACGATTATCATCTGCGCAGCGATTCAGAGGCGATTGATCGGGGCGTGGATGCGGGCGTTGCTCTCGACTTCGGCGGTTTGCCGCGACCGCTCGGTGCTGCGCCCGATATCGGCGCATACGAGTACCAGGTAACCGCCGGCGTCACGACCTTTGGAGATGACAACATTTCCAACGGCAACTGCACGCTGCGCGAGGCCATCATCGCTGCTAACACCGACAGCCCTGTGGATGTGTGTCCGGCGGGCAACGGCGCGGATACGATTGAGCTGGCAGGGGGCGTCTATCAACTGAGCATCCCCGGCACAAATGAGGATGCAGGGTGGACCGGCGATCTGGATGTGCGTGACGACCTTACCATTCTCGGCGCAGGGCCGGAACTCACGTTCATTGATGCAGGAGGTGTGGATCGCGTGTTTGAAGTGGTCAGCCGTCTCGTGATTTCCGGCGCTACGGTGATGGGAGGCGATAATGTCGGCAGCGGTGGCGGAATTCAATCGCACCCTGGAATTGAAATCGAGTTATTCAATGTGCATATCCGCGACAATCACGTCACAGGTGATGGGGGAGGATTGCACATTCATGGCTTGCTTACACTGCATGACAGTCAAGTCTACAGCAATACGGCTGCGCTCAATGGCGGTGGAATGTTGGTGAACGCGAATGCCTCCGTCACCGCGATTCATACCTCCTTTCACCATAATCGAGCCATCAATGCCCACGGCGGTGGTATCTACGTCACCGGTGGGACGTTCATGGTGAACAATGGCACGATTTTTGAGAATCATGCCGAAACTGCCCATGGCGGGGGGATCGCTGCTGTCACCGGCACGGTGCAGGTGGAAAACAGTTCAATTTTCGGCAACACTGCCTCAGGGGATGGCGGCGGTATCTTCAACTCCGGTGGCACTCAATTGCTATTTTTCGACAGTACACTCCTTGGCAATACTGCACTACGCGGCGGTGGTCTCTATCTGGACGCCCTGACATTCTTCACACCTATGGGCTTTTTGACCGTCAGCCACAATCATGCCGACGTGGGCGGCGGGGTGTATCTCTTTGATGGCGAGTTTGTGTTGAACGAAGGTCTCATCTACAGCAACACGGCCAACTCGAACGGTGGCGGCATCTTTGCCGAACACGGCCATGTGAAGTTGAACGGCGGTGAAATTAACGCAAACGTCGTTGTGAATGGCGGTGGTGGCGGGGTGTTTGTCAATCAACCTGCGGCAACTTTTGTCCAGAACGGCGGTTTGATCGTCGGCAATGCTGCAACGAATGGCGGGGGCTTGCAGGTTGGTGCAGGGACGGCGTATCTGTGGGATGGGGAGATTCGTGAAAATCATGCCACCAATTACGGGGGTGGTTTGCTGGTCAACGCCGGCGCTCTGCTAAGTGGGGGGCACATTCTCAGTAATACCGCAGCCCGTGGCGGCGGCGTTTACGTGGGCATGGTGGGGGTATTCACGCAGACCGGTATCAGTGAGATCGCTTACAACGCTGCATCGGATAGGGGGGGCGGCATCCTGGCCGAAGGCGGTTACGTCCTTGTGGAAGGCGGCGCAGTTGCACACAACCATGCGAACTACGGCGGCGGCCTCTATGTGGACTATGGAAAGGCCGTTCTGCAAGGGGGAGCGCAGTTGATCCACAACACGGCGACTTACAACGGCGGCGGTGTCTATCTCCTCAGTCCCAGCGCCGTCTTCACGCAGA
>JAIOAS010000321.1 GCA_019873725.1 Chloroflexota bacterium
ATCCAGCAAATGGGGGTGGGGTATGTCGTGTTGTGGACCGACGCCACGAAATCGAGCTACGAGTACTACGCCAGTCGCCGACGTTTGTTCGAGGATCATGGCCTCAAAGTCTACGGCTTCGGTAACAGCGACGTCCACAACCAGGACGCCATCGTCCTCGGCCTGGAAAACCGCGACGCGAAGATCGAGGAGTACAAGCAGCATCTGCGCAATCTGGGCAAAGCAGGCATCCCCTACACCACCTACGCGCACATGGCGAACGGCATCTGGAGCACGGAGCGCGAGACGACGCGCGGTGGCGCTCCTGCCCGCGCCTTCAATCTGGAGAAGGCCGACACGGGCCACTGGCACGGACGCCAATACGCCATGCCGCTTACCCACGGGCGCAAGTACAGTGAGGATGAAATCTGGGACAACTTCGCGTACTTCATCAAGCAGGTGGTGCCCGTGGCGGAAGAGGCCGGCGTCAAAATCGGCATTCACCCGGACGATCCGCCCGTGCCGGAACTGGGCGGTATCCCGCGCTGTATCTTCAGCAACTTCGAGGGCTACCGCCGCGCGATGGAGATGGCGGACAGCCCCAATGTCGGCCTGTGCCTGTGCGTCGGTTGCTGGCTGGAAGGCGGCGCGTGGATGGGTAAGGACGTCTTTGAGACGATCAAGTACTTTGGCGAGCGGAAAAAGCTGTTCAAGGTGCACTTCCGCAACGTCAGTCAGCCGCTCCCGTACTTCGTGGAGACGTTCCTTGATAATGGCTATATGGATATGTACAAGGTGATGCGCGCCCTGCGCGAGGTGGACTTCGACGGTGTCATTATCGCCGATCATATCCCTTTGATGGCGAACGATCATCGGGTTAGTACGGCGTTCAGCATTGGCTACATGAAGGCGTTGGTGGAGCGGGCGAATGTTGAATTCGCCGGAAACTAAAAGCCGTTCCAACATCCAGCAAAATTACATTCAAGGAGCAAGCATAATGTCAGACGAAAAACAACCCTCGATTTTGGAATTACAGGCCCGTTGGGATAAAATCCGCGTTGCCAACCTGTATGATGCACTGGACCAAATGGGCTATGGCGATCAGTGCCTTGACCTGAGCATCCGCCCGCTGTTCCCCCACCAGCATCTGGCGGGGATGGCGGTGACGGTGCGCGGCAGCCGCGATCCGTCCACCTGGGAGGAGAAGAAAGCGGCAAAGGAGAAGGCCGAGGCGGAAGGCAAGCCGGTGATGAGCGGGCCGAACTTGCACGAATGTCTCTTCCCCGGCTGTGTGGTCGTGGTGGATGGCGGCGGTGAGCCGCATACCGGCAAGTTCGGCGAGATGACGAGCTGGGACCTGAAGCAACGTGGTGCGAAAGGCATTGTCATCGACGGCTTCATCCGCGATTTGTGGGGGCTGGAAGTCATCCCCGACTACACTGTCTGCGCCAAGGGGACGTCGCCCATCGAATCCGCCAAACGCTGGAGCATCGTCGGCGTCAACGTGACCATCGGGATGCCCGGCACGCTGACGAGCATGGTGCGCGTGCGTCCCGGCGACTGGATTGTCGCCGAGGCGGACGGCGTCATCGTCGTCCCGCAGGAGATTGCGATGGAAGTCCTCGAAAAGGCCGAGGAGATCGAAGCCCGCGAGCAGGGCATGCGCGAGGATTTCGCAAAAGGGATGTCATTTAAGGAAGCCTACGAGAAGTGGGGGAGAGCGTAACGATTTTAGATTTTAGATTTTGGATTTTGGACCTCCGGTTTTTGACTTTGGACTAACGACTAACGACTAACGACTAACGACTAACGACTAACAACTATGGACTACGTGAACTTCGGCAATACAGGACTTCGGGTTTCACGTTTGTCGATCGGCACGGGCACGCACGGCTGGGCCAGGCGCTCGGATCAGACGGCGCTTGGCCTGGACGGGCTGGCGAATCTGCTGCGCCGCGCCTTCGATGCGGGCGTCAACTTTTGGGATGCGGCGGATCAATACGGTTCGCATCCGCACGTGGCGCGGGCATTGCAGGGCGTGCCCCGCGAGCAGGTGGTGATCGTGACCAAGACGGTAGCGCGCAAAGGCTCCGACGTCACCAGAGACCTGGCGCGCTTCCGCAAGGAATTGAACACCGATGTTCTCGACGTCGTGCTGCTGCATGCATTGAGCGACGCTGCCTGGCCCAAAAGATACGCCGAAGCGATGGATGCGCTTGCCCGCGCCAAAGAAGCAGGCATCGTGCGCGCTGTCGGTTTTTCGTGCCACGGCCTGGGTGCGTTGCGGACTGCCGTGGAGACGCCCTGGGTCGATGTGGTGCTGGTGCGCATCAACCATGCCGGCGTCAATATGGATGCGCCGCCTGATAAAGTCGTTCCCCTCGTCGAGAAACTTTACGCCGCCGGGAAAGCCGTCTACGGGATGAAGGTTCTCGGCTGCGGCGCATTGAAAGGTGATGCGCGTGCCGCCATCGAGTATGTTCTGCGCTTGAGAACGCTCCACGCCTTCACCATTGGCATGACCAACGCCGCGCAGCTTGAGGAGAACGTGCGGCTGGTTGAGGAACTGGCGCCGCAGTATCCATTGAAATAGAGTGAATATCCGGGGATTTATATTCGTTTAGTTTGTTGACTGCGTATGAGGGGGGAGAAATGGAAATCAATCTGACAGAAGAACGGGCCTTTATCTTACAGCCGCAGCTCTCTGTCGACCAGGCGGAGGGACGCGCGTGGGCGCACAAAGTCGATGCGTTCGGAACGATGGCGAAGATGGGCAGCTTGCTCCAACGTCCCAAAGACGAGGATTTCAAGCTGGTGTACAAGGAGCAGCGTTACGAACCCTTCTGGCATATTGTGTGCGATGCGCGCTACGTCTACGAGCGGCGCGGCGATTATCCGCTGGCCTTCAACGATGCCGTAGTCAAGTCGGTGACGATCGACGGCGTCGAGTATCAGGTCTGCAATGGCAAGATCATGCTTACGGGATTGGAGCACTGCCGGGAGGAATTGCACGCCGATGTGTTTTTCGACGGTCTGACCAGTACGCGCGCGTCGAATCTGGCCGACTACCTGAAGTATGCCGCCGTTGAAATCCCCGGCGACGACCTCGATGACTTTTCCGCCGGCGACTCCGTCGTCGTGCCGCCGGCCGCGCGCGCCTCGGCGGTCGTCCACGAAGTGCTGATCGAGATGATCAAGAGTGTGAAGGCCGAGCGTATCCTGGAAGATCGTATCGACGTTCGGCAGATTGACCTCTATTACCGGCCTGTGTACGCCTTCCAGTATCGCTGGCTGAGCAAAGGCAAAGAGACGATTATGGAATACGACGGTCTGACCGGACAGTGGCAGGCCGGCGGTAAAACCTTCCAGCAATACATGGGCAAGATTCTCGATCCCGACTTCCTTTTCGATGTAGGAGCGGAGACGGTAGACCTGTTGGTGCCCGGCGGCGGTCTCGCCATCAAACTGGCGAAGAAAGGCCTTGACGTTGCGCGTGCATCCAGGAAAGAAGGGTAGCTCCACTTCTATAAACGCGCGCTTCGCGGATTCTGATAGACTTTCGATTTAACATTCGACTTTGGACTTTTCCTGGCGGTAGAACAATGACACGAATCTTAATCACGTATTTTAGCTCGACCGGCAACACCAAAGCGTTGGCGGAAGCTGTGGCAGAAGGCGTACAATCCGTAGAAGGGGTGGAATGTGTGATGAAGAGCGTTCCCCAAACCACTAACGATGACTGGCTGGCCGCCGATGGCATCATCGTTGGGTCGCCCACCTATTTCGGGCAGATGGCGGCGCGGGTCAAGCAGATGTTCGACACCACCGCCAAAATCTACGGCCAGTTGGAGGGCAAGGTTGGCGCGGCCTTCACCACCTCCGGCGGTGCGGGCTGCGGCCACGAAACGACGAATATGTCCATCATCACCGCGATGCTCGTCGCGGGGATGGTGGTGCAGGGGACGACGCAAGGCCCGCATTTCGGCCCCTTCGCCGTGGGCGCGCCGGATGAAAAAGCCTTGCGGGATGCGCGCGAAATGGGCATCCGCGTAGCGACGTTGTGTAAGCGGTTAGCTGTCAGCGGTCAGCCATCGGCCGTCAGCAACCCGTAACTCTTAACTCGCAACTCGTAATTCGCAACATGCCATCTTTGCTGCCTGTCATCACCACCTGGGCCGAGTGGGGGCAGATGTTCACCAACGTCGCCCAGTGGACGGCGGCGGTGCGGGAAATCTGCCGCTGTCATGGCTTGCCGGTGCGGCGCGTCGAAGCCGGGTATCCGGGCACGAACGCTGTCTTCGTCGTCGATGATGCCTATGTCGTCAAGATTTACGCGCCGTTCTGCCCGGAGGACTTTGATCTGGAGTGCGAGCTGTACGCGCTGCTCGGCCCCAATCCGCACCTGCCCGTGCCGCAACTTATCGCCCAGGGCGTCCTTGAGGATCAGATTCGCTGGCCCTACATCATCATTGAGTTCAAGCCGGGTGTGCCCATTCGTGAAGCGCGGCCCCACATCCCACGCCGCAACCTGGAGCACATCGCTGCCGAGCTGGGCGAGATGGTGCGCGAACTGCATGGCGTGCCGGTGGCTTCGCTGACGTCGCTGCCGCATACCCAGGCCAGTTGGCAGCAGTTCGTGCAGCAGCGCCAGGTCGAGGTTGCCGATCCTACACGCTGGGCCGGGGTTT
>JAIOAS010000322.1 GCA_019873725.1 Chloroflexota bacterium
CCGACGTGGAAGTAGTGATAGTGGTCGGTCTCCATGTGACAAAAGACCCCGGCCTTATCACGCAGCAGATGCGGGAACGGCACATCGAACGGCTCCATCCCACCCCATTCACGTTCGAGGAAATTCAGTCGCCCGGTGAGCATATCACGCCGCGCGGGCATACACGGCGCGGAGCCGATCCAGTGATTGTCGAAGACCACCGACCGCTCGGCAAACCGCGCCAGATTCGGCGCGATCACCCAGTCGTTGCCGTACATCGGCAGGTAATGGCGATTCAGCGAATCAGACAGAATGACGATTGTTTTCATAGTTGTGCTCCTGCAAAATGGTCAGCAGATTGAGCAGATTTAGCAGATAAGAAAACAGAAATCTGCTTAATCTGCTAAATCTGCTGATAGAAAAAACGCCTTACACAAAGAACGCATAGCGCCGTGTCCACGCCTCCGTCTCACCCGGCTGAACGTCGAGCAAGACAAAGATTTCGGCGCTGACGACATGCTTCGCGCCCCACACCACCACGCGGGCAGGTGCGAAGTCATCGAACTCGCGCATCCCCACGCCGCTTGGCTCGTGGACCAGCTCCCACTGGGCGGCGTCGGTCGCGGTGAAGCCGAGCGGGCGGCAGTAGAAGTTGCCTTCCGACGTCGCCCGCCAGCGGATGTCGCCACCTCGCACGTCGAGGACGGCCATCATCTGCGCCATGTGCTCGACGGCTGCCGCTGGCGGCGTGGCAAACGCAATCGTGTAGGGCATCCGCAGCCGGTAATCCGGCCCAATCGCGTGCCCGTCGATGCCGACGAAATTGTGGACGTACTCGGTCGTCACAATCGGCTTCTCACCCACATTTTCCAGAGTGTAAGCCAGCGTCAGCCCCGCGCCCTTGACCGTCACCGTCTTGGTCAGGCGGACGGCGTATCCCCGGCAGTCCACCGGCTCGACGGTGAACGTCGCCTGGGTTGGGCCGGTCGTCACGTGAACCGGGAATGGCGTGACGATCTCGTAAGGCCGGAAGAAATTGTACGGCTGTTCGTCCGGGCGCGCCAGCAGGCCAATGCCCAACTTCGGGAACAGGTCGCCCGGTTGCGCCTCGTCGTAGCCGATGACCTCTTCGATGCCGAACTCACCGCACAACCCTATGCCGCCGGTCCCCTGCCCCGGCGTCAAGGACTCCGGCACACAGAACGTGTGCGTCTTGTCCAGCGTCACCTGCGTGATAAAGGCAGTCCAATCGAAGCGCGATCCGCTATAGAGGCTGCCAGGTTGGGCGATTTCGACCGTCAGGCGATCGCTGCGCAAAACGATAAAGGAATTTTCTGTCGGTTCCATATCACAACTCCTTTGCGAAAATAGTCGAAAGTCTCAAGTCGAAAGTCCAGTTTTGTGCTACAATAGGATTAATGCTTGCGCTAATATCGAGAAGGACAGTAAAATGCCTGAGATTATCCATGAAACATCAGCTATGATAGCGTATCTCAATAATCTGGAAAGCCAAATCCATCAACTCCAGGGTATGCTAACTGCGCCTGAAACCACAAAGACGCAGGCCGGCCTATCCAATCATCCCTATATCGCCAAAATGGACGATATCCTCGACGGAGAACCGGTCATCGTCGGAACCCGCACGGCTGTACGAGCGATTGTCGAACATTGGAAGTTCGGCGATGCGCCGGAAGACATTGCCCGTAAGTTACCCCATTTACGCCTGTCACACATCTTTGCGGCGTTGAGTTATTACGACGATCACCGCGATGAAATCGAGCACTACATTCGCCTGAACCAGGTGCCGGTTGATGACTGAACGCGCCGATACTGAGTTGCTCCCTGTTTACATCAGCCTCTATTTCGACGAAGACATTGCAAACGAAATTGTGGAGAACCTGCGTCATCGCGGTTTTGACGTGCTATGCGCCCGCGACATACAACGTTTATCGCTAACGGACGAAGCGCAACTTGCCTTCGCAGTCGCACAACAACGCGCCATCGTCACACACAACCGCCACGATTTTGAAAGACTTCACCGGCGTTACCTCGAGGAAAAGCTCCCTCATTGGGGAATTATTATCGCCAAACGGAGGCGAGACAGCGCCATCGTTGTGCGCAAACTGCTGACGCTTTTGGATACCTTCACTGCCGAAGAGTTTCGAGAACAGCTTCGTTACATCTAAACGCCAAGAGCTTGCGCCATCAACTCGTGGATTTCCAGCGGTGCGGGACGCTCCGGCACACGGAGCAGCGATAACGCCTCACGCGGACACGTATTGACACACACCCCACATCCCATACACGCCGCTGCATCCACGACGACATGCCCATCCTGTAACGCCAGCGCGCCGAACTGGCACTTTTCGACGCACGTGCCACAGCCGATGCAGCGATCTTCATCCACCTGGCTGACGTAGCCCGACGAGATCAGCATCGGGATGCCGTTCTGGTGGGCCGACATCGCGCCGCAACAGCAGGAGCAGCAGTTGCAGATCGCGTAGAAGCGTTGCAACATCGCATCCTTGAAGAAAGCGTGATGCACGTGCCCGCGCCTGTCCTCCGCCTTGAGAATGTCCACCGCCTCATCCGGCGTGATGCGGCGCGCGTGGCCCGGCTGGTGATCGAGGATGAAGCTGGCGAACGGTTCACCCACGATCAGGCACACGTCGAGCGGCAAACACGGATTCTCGCGCGCCATCCGGCACGGACAATCCAGCACGACGATGTGGTCGGGATGCTGCATGACGATGTCGCGGGCGACGGCAAAGGGGATGACGTGCTCCGGGACGGTCAGGCGCACGTCTTCGTTCACCTGCACCAACCGCGCCGCCGCATCCAGCGGCACGACCTTGCCGTGATAGGTGTCAGCAATCGTGGGCGAAGCCGGTTCATGCCCGTTGCCGTCCTTGTGACGGCTCATTTCGCGGTGGCGGATCAGCCAATCGGCCACCTTTGCCAGCGGGCGCAACAGCCGTGGTGGATTCACCGCCGTTCCGATGTAGAAATAAGGCCAGCGTCCATAAATGTAGCCGTGAATGAAATCGAACAGCGAAAAACCGGGAATCTGACGCGCTTCTTTGAGAAAAGTTCGAGTGGATGATTTCATAGCCCCTCCATCAGTCTAAAAACAGACGCCATCACAAATATAACGAAAGCATCACATCTACGCTTTGCGCGTGCCGGCTAAATGCCTCGGCATAATCACAGCCGCACTCCAAGCCCCGGAAGGCTTCCATTTTGCCGTGACTGTCAGCGTACCACTCCGTGACGTGCTGGCTTTGATGCACGAGGCAGGCCTGGTGTTTCAATTCCAAGACGGACGTGATGTCCACGTAATCGGTGGGGAAAAATTTCTGGCTCTGTTGCCCCGCCATACATTCGAAGTAAAACAACGGGACGCGGCGTCCCATCCGCAGCCACGCATCATACACCAGCGTGGAACACGCGCGGTGGTCGCGGTGCGTATCAATAGGCCAGTGGGTGAAGATGAAATCGGGCTGTTCGTGCGCCAAGAACCGGTAGATGTCATCATAGCGCGCCGGGTTGACCTCGCATTGCCCATCGATCTGCCCCAGGAAGACGGCGCGGGCGCCCAGCAACTCGCACGCTTGTAGCGCCTCTTGCGTGCGAATAGCGGCGGCGGCATCGTGCGACGTCCCTGGAATCCCCGCCTCACCACGGGTCAGGTATGCCGCTACGACATCGTGCCCCGCCCGCGCGAGCAGCGCCATCGTCCCGCCGCAGGCCGTCTCCGGGTCGTCAGGGTGCGCGCCGACGATCATAATCTTTTTGCGTGACTCACGCGCCATTTTATCCATACACGCGCTCCTCGAGAAAACAAACCACGAATCCTCACTAATTTTCACGAATAGAAACCAAAATGAGTGAGAATTCGTGAAGATTCGTGGTAAAAGAACTGCCGCTTCAGACCTGTCAGGTCTGGTGAATCTGCTCGACGATCTCCGCCGCCAGGTCGTAGCGGTTGAACGCGGGCATGAGATAAATGCCGGCGGCCCAGTCGCGCACCTGGGCGATCAGTTCCAGCGCGATGCGCACGCCCTCGCGCGGCGAATCCGCGCCGGCCGCTTCCAGCCGCTCGAAGAATTCCGGTGAAATGGTGATGCCCGGCACTTCGTTGTGCAGGAAACGCGCGTGCTTCACACCATACAGCGGCAACACGCCGACCAGCACAGGTTTGTCCAGTGGCCCGTACTTTTCCGCGTATTGGTCGAGGAACGCCCGCGCCGCCGCCGGGTCGTAGACCGGTTGCGTGAGGAAGAAATCCGCGCCCGCGCGCAGTTTGCGCCGCAGCACCTTGATCTCATTCTCCGGGTCCGTTGGCGTGAGATTCAACGCTGCACCCACAAAGTACGTCGTCGGCTGGCCGATGTCAGTTCCGGCGTGATCCATGCCTGCGTTGAAGCCTTCCTTGATCAGCTTGATGAGGCCCGTGGGGGCAACATCGTAATTATCCATCGCTTCAGGATAATCGCCAATGGACGTGGGATCGCCCATCACCACGAAGACGTTGCGGATGCCCAGGGCGTGCGCCGCCAGCAGGTCGCCCTGGACGCGCAGCAGGTTGCGCCCGCGAATGGGGAAGTGCAGCGTGGTTTCGATACCGACTTTGTCCTGGATCAGCGCGCAGACCGCC
>JAIOAS010000323.1 GCA_019873725.1 Chloroflexota bacterium
CAACCCGGCTGGTATCGCGGCGATCTGCACACCCACTCCGATCATTCGGACGCGCACGACTTCCCCGTCGCCGACCTGCTCCAGATCGCGCGCGACGCGGGGCTGGATTTCGTCTTCCTCACCGACCACAACACCGTCAGCGGCCTGCTCGAAATGGACGCTTCGGCCAACGCGACCTTATTGGCTGCGGGCGGCATGGAACTGACGACCTACTACGGCCACGCGCTCTGCCTCGGCGCGCGCAGGTGGGTGGATTGGCGCATCCGTCCCGGCTGCGGCGATATGGCGCGCGTCGCAGCCGCCACTTACGCGCAAGGGCAAGTCTTCGTCATCGCGCACCCGCAAGCCGACGGCGAACCCGGCTGCACGGGCTGTGCGTGGCGTTTCGGCGAGATGATGCCGGGCAATGCGCGCGTTGTCGAAGTCTGGAACGGGCCGTGGGGCTGCGACTCCAACAACGAGAAGGCGCTCGCGCTGTGGTATGATTGGCTCAACCAGGGCGTGCGTCTCGCGGCGACCGCCGGATCGGACGCGCACGGCCCACGCGATTACGCCTCCGGGCCGGGATTCAACGTCATCTACGCCGAGGCGCTCTCCGAAGCGGCGCTGCTCGAAGGCGTGCTGGCGGGGCGTCTCTACCTGAGTTCCGGCCCGCAGCTCACCTTCCAGGCGCAGAGTGACGATGGCGTGACGTGGATGCTCGGCGATACGGTCACACGCCCGGCGACGTTTGCTGTTCACTGGCGCGACTGCCCGCCCGATGCTGCCGTGCGGGTGATCGTCAATGGCAGGCCGCTGCACACGCTACCCGCTGACGTCGAGGGCGTGCACACCTGGTCGCTAACGCCCGCTGAGGCCGACTGGGTGATGGTGGAGATTCGCGACAGAAACAGCGTGATGCTCGCCGTGACGAATCCTATTTTCCTGTCGTACAGGTCATCAAGTGCTTGCGATGAACACAGCCCAGGATCCAAAACAAGTGATTGACCAGGCCATACAGGCTATCCGGGGAGGGGAGATCGCTCTGACGGGCAAAAAACAGCCTGTCATTGCTTACCGGCATGGGCATTGGCTTTTCATCACATTAGGATATGTGTTCGATGCGCACGGCGAGATGCGGCAGGGCATCGTGGGCTTGAACTTTATGTCTCCCAGGCGGGCAAAGGAAACGATTGCCGATTGGCTGCCCTACAGCACCCTGAAACCGCTCGATGAAGTGCTGCCGTTCTTTCGGCAAGAGTTGGCGGCCAAAGCCCTGCCCACCGCAGAAGATTACCGCCCGTTGTTGCAGAAAGGTCTGGTCCGTCTGGTCGGCGGATTCACAACCGACACACTGGAGGAAATTGAACGAGAGGAAGATGGACGGGTAGAACTGATTGCCCGGTGGATGAGAAAGGGAGATGTTGGTCCCTTTCTGCACTTCGACTTTTTTGCCGGTCAGACTGGTGGGGGAGATGAACCGTACTGTTAAGATTGCCGCTATTCAAATGGACGCCAACGTCGCGCCTTTGACCGAACGGTTGGCGCGCGCAGAAACACTCGTGACGCGAGCCGCTGCAGCGGGTGCAAAGGTGGTGGTTTTGCCGGAGTTGTTCAACCTGGGCTACGCCTACGCCGACGAGAACTTTCACCGCGCCGAATTGCTCGACGGCCCCACCGCGACGTGGATGCGCACGACCGCCGCCCGGCTGCGCATCCACCTTGCCGGATCGCTGCTGCTGCTCGACGAGGACGAAATCTACAATGCGCTGTTGCTCTTCGCGCCCGATGGCCGGATGTGGCGCTACGACAAGCACTATCCCTGGGCCTGGGAGCGCGCCTACTTCCGCGAGAGCGACCGCATTACCGTGGCGCGCACGGACTTGGGCAACATCGGGATGATGATCTGCTGGGATGTGGCGCATACCGAACTGTGGCGGCGCTACGCCGGGCACGTGGACCTGATGCTGATCGCCAGTTCACCGCCGGATGGCGGCAATCCCGTCTACAGTTTCCCGAACGGCGCGCGGATTACCGTGGATGAGATGGGGCCGGCGTTCCGCGCGCTCAAGGATACCGGCGTGCGCGTCTTCGGCGCGACGATTAACCAGCAGGCCGCATGGCTCGGCGTCCCGGCAGTCAACACCGTGGGTTGCGGGCAGATCACCACCGCCATTCCCAACGCGCGCGTGGCGTTTCTGGCGATTCTGCCGTTGGCGCCCGCACTGATCGAACATCTGCCGTATGCCCATCGGTTGCACGCGACCTTCACCTTTGTCCCTGGGTGCAAAATCGTGGGGGCAGACGGGCGCGTGCTCGCCGAACTGACGCAGGAACAGGGCGAAACGTTCACCAGCGCCGAGGTTATGCTGCCGGAGCCGCATCCCGTTCCGCGTGGACGGCAGCCCATTCCGCCGGTGCCGCGCCCGGCTTACTGGTTCGCCGACGTGTTGATCCCCGGCATGGTGCAGGGTGTCTATCGCCAGGGCGCGCGCCGGGTCTGGGGGCCGCGCATGGCGCCGCCCCGCCCGGCCACGCAACGCTGGTTGCTTGCCCTGGGCGCAATCGCGTTGGTTAACTACCTGGTGGGCTGGCTACGCGGGCGGCGAGAGGGGCATCGTCGCGCGTAAATCCTGTGGGAGGGGTTTGATGTCTTCTAAGTTGTGCTTTGGATTGCTCCGGCGTGAGTACGAATCTCATTCTTAAGACGAAGCTCCACATTCCGCCGACGCGGCCCGACGCGGCACTGCGTGGGCGGTTGCTGGCGCAGTTGAACGTGGGGTGGCAGGCTGGCTACCGGCTCATTCTCGTCTCTGCGCCGGCCGGCTATGGCAAGACGACGTTGTTGAGCGCCTGGGCGCACACGCAACCGGCGGCCTGGCTCTCGCTGGACGAGGATGACAACGACCCGGCGCGCTTTACGGCGCACTTGATCGCGGCGCTCCAGACGCGCGAACCGGCGCTGGGGCAGGACGTGTTGGACGCGCTTCGAGCATTGCAGCCTCCGCCGCCGGAATCGTTGTATGCGGCGCTGGTGAACCAATTGGATGGCATCGCCACTCCATTGGCGCTGGTACTCGACGATTATCACTTTATCACAGCCTTGCCCGTTCACCAGGCGATCACCTTTCTGCTCGACCATTTGCCCGCGCAGATACGGTTGGTGATCGCCACCCGCTCCGATCCCCTTTTGCCGCTGGCGCGGTTGCGCGGGCGCGGCCAGTTGCTGGAACTGCGGCAGGATGACTTGCGTTTCACGCCCGAAGAGGCCGCCCAATTTCTTGAAGAGACGATGGGGCTGGCGCTTTCCCTCACCGACGTGGCTACCTTGACTGCGCGTACCGAAGGATGGGCCGCCGGTTTGCAGATGGCGGCGCTCTCGCTGCGTGGCCGCACGGATGCCAGTGCGTTTATTCGCGAGTTCGGTGGTGGGCATCGTTATATCCTTGAGTATTTGCTCGAAGAGGTGCTGAACCGGCAATCTGAGGCGATCCAGGCATTTCTGATGAAAACATCGGTGCTGGACCGGCTGAGCGGACCGTTGTGTGATGCGATTTTGGGTGAGGACGCGCCTGGTCAGGGCAACGCGCAGGCCATTTTGGACGAGTTTGAACGCGCCAATCTGTTCATCATTCCGTTGGACGATGAGCGACGCTGGTACCGCTATCATCACCTTTTCGCGGATTTGCTGCGGCAACGGCTGCGGCAGGTCGCCGACGCCGAGACGATTGCGGCGCTGTATCTACGCGCCAGCGCGTGGTACGAACATGAAGGCTTGATCGCCGAAGCGGTTTCTTGCGCGCTGTCCGTACCTGATTACACATACGCCGCGGCGCTCGTCGAGCGTCACGTATTGCCGTTTTTCTATCGCAGTGAAACCGTTCTGGTGTACTCCTGGCTCAAGGCGCTGCCTGAAACATTGCTGCGTAGCCGTCCGCTGTTGTGCGCCGTCTATGCCGGCTGTTTGGTGCTGGTGACGCCTTCGCCGACCACTTTCGAGCAGGCCGACGTATGGCTGACCGCAGCGGAGACGGCGTTAGTCACTGCGCCGCCGAGGAACGCCGATGAAGTCAGGGGCTTCATCCTCAAATTCCGCGCTTACCTGGCCCGCTTTCGCGGCGCGCCGTCGGCGGAAGTGATTGCGCTCTCCCAAGAGGCGCTGGAACGTTTGCCGGAAGGAAACTCGTGGTTTCGCAGCGCGTTGTATTTCAATCTGGGCGCCGCGTACTGGGACATGGGTGATGAAGCGGCGGCGATCCAGGCCTGGAAGATGTGCCGTACGGTCGGTGAGGCGTGCGGCGACCTGTTCAATGCATTAGCCGCAGTCCATGCGCTGGCGATCGTGGCTTTCCTCTACGGGCAATTGCGTGAGGCTGTAGCGATATGCCAGGAGGGGCTGCAGTCCATAGCCGTTCCCGCCGAACACCACGGACGCTCGTTGCCGATCTCTGGATTGTTACACGTGACGTTGGGCATCATTCACCTGTATCGGAATGAATTGCAGGAAGCTGAGGCGTCGTTGACACGCGGGTTGGCGCTGCTTGCGTTGACGTCTTCCACCTACACGCGCCTGGAAGGGCATTTTGCGCTGGCGCGCCTCAAACAGGCGCAAGGCGATGCGTCCGGTGCCATGGATGTGCTCCGTCAGGCCGAGCAC
>JAIOAS010000324.1 GCA_019873725.1 Chloroflexota bacterium
TCGGCGAGCAGACCACGATCATCTCGGTGATGAACGGGCTGGACAGCGAGGAGATCATCGGCGCGGCCTACGGGATGGACAAGCTGCTGTATGCCGTGTCCGTCGGCATCGACGCGCAACGGGACGGCAATCGCATCAACTACACCAGGCCCGGCAAGCACTACGTTGGCAACGCGAATAATACGCGCATTGATGAACGTGTCCGGCGCGTGCAGGCGGCGTTCGAGCGCGCCGGCATCGCCTACGAGACGCCGGTGGATATGCTGCGGATTCTGTGGTGGAAGTTCATGGTCAACGTGGGGATGAACCAGGCCTCGGCGGTCACACGCGCGACCTACGGCGTCTTTCAGACGTCACCGGAGGCCCAGGCGTTGATGGAGACCCTGATGCACGAAGTGATCGTGTTGGCCGAGCGCGCCGGCATCGACCTGAAAGAAAAGGACATCGCCGATTGGTACACCTTCCTCAACACCCTGTCGCCACAGGGCAAAACCTCGATGCTGCAAGACATCGAAGCCGGGCGCAAAACCGAAGTCGAAGCCTTTGGCGGCAAAGTCGTCGCGTTGGGCGAACGCTACGGCATCCCCACACCGGTCAATCTGACGATGTTGCGGGCCATTCGTGTCTTGGAACAGAGCTTCGCCACCTTGCCCGCACAAGCGATTTAGCCCTCTCGCATAATCACGAAAACAGATTACAATTGAAGTACAAGTTCCGGGTTAGGCGTAGGAGGCTATCAATGACCCTGACAAACGAAGCAACAGCGGCAGACGTCAAAGCCGCATTATTCAGCGTGATCGAAGAATTATCGGAGGAACGCGTAGCCGAAGTGTTAGATTTCGCGTTATTTATCCAAACACGACAAAAACCAGCGACGCGTCCCGAGTTTACCTATAAACAAATAGAGGAGAACTCTTCGATATCGTTAGCTAGAACCATCGCTGCATTGCAGGAAGACAGAACACAAGGACGTTTATATGACCGATTGATGGCCGAACGTGCCGAAGAATGAAGCCACACTGCGGCTGGCTGCAAGTTTCAAAGCGGCGCATCGCATCTCCTTTGCCGATGCGTTGATCGCGGGCTTTGCCGCCGCACACAATGCAATCCTGGTTCACAAAGACCCAGAATACGAAGTGTTGAAGGACAAAGTAAAGTTGCAACCTTTGCCGTACAAATCCCAATCCGTTCCATCCGTTTAATCCGTTGACTATTTTACTTAGGAGGCTCAATCATGTCTGAATTTCCGCGTACTATAGTGGGAGGAGTCTCGTTGCCCCGGTTGTTGATCGGCACCAACTGGTTCCTCGGTTGGTCACACACCAGTCTGGCGAAGGATAGATGGATCCAGACCCATCACAATCCACAAACCATCGCCGCGATCCTGGACGTGTTCCTGGAATACGGCGTAGATGCGGTGATGGGGCCGATGAACGACAAGCTGGAAGCGGCGCTGCAAGATGCCGAACAGCGCAACGGCAAAGCCATCACGCGCATCATCACGCCGCACTTCAACATTATGCCCGGCGGCCCGGCGGAATCCGAGCCGGAGCGCGTGTTCGACCTGTGCAAGGAGAAGTACCACGCCACATTCTGCATGCCGCACCAGGGCATCACCGACGCGCTGGCCGACCGGATGACCAAGACCATCCGCGACCTGGACAAATACACGGTGCTGATCCGCGAGCGCGGCATGGTCCCCGGCCTTTCCACCCACATGCCGGAGACGGTCGTCTACGCCGACAAAATGGGGGCCGACGTCGAGACTTACATCCAGATCTACAACGCCGCCGGATTCCTGATGCAGGTGGAGGTGGACTGGGTGCAGCGCATCATCCGGGACGCCAAGAAGCCCGTGATGACGATCAAGCCACTGGCGGCAGGGCGGCTGATGCCCATCGTCGGTCTGGCCTTCGTGTGGAACACCATCCGCGACTGCGACATGGTTACCATCGGCACCACCACCCCCGACGAGGCCCGCGAGTCCATCGAACTGTCGCTGGATTTGCTCGCCCGGCGGATGCCGCAGCTCGAATTGCAAAAGACGCGCAGCAAGAGTTCGTTGAGTTAAAGACTCAAAAAGCAAGAAAGCTATGCTGGACATACAAAAGCAAATCGCCTACTGGCAGAACAGCGCCGTCGAAGATTGGCAAGTTGCGCAAGATCTACTTGAGCAGCATAAAGTCCGGCATAGCTTGTTCTTCGCACATCTGAGCCTGGAAAAACTACTCAAAGCTATCGTTTGCCACCATACACAAGATATAGCGCCACGTCTTCACAACCTGGTCAGATTAGCAGAATTGACGGGCTTGTCTTGGACTGAGGAGCAGATTGACACATTGGCTGAAATGAACGTCTTTAATATCGAAGGACGCTATCCTGACCACCTGCAAGCGCCGCCACTCATAGGTGAGGCCAAACAGTATTTCCAACGTGCAGAGGAGGTGTATCAATGGCTGATTCAGCAGTTATCCAATCTGTCCGGCAATACCTCCACGCCTTAGTCGAACAGGGCATTGCTGTGCGTTATGGAGTGCTCTTCGGCTCTCACGCGCGCAATCAAACACAGACCTGGAGCGACATTGATCTCGCGGTCGTCTCAGAGCAATTTGATGCCCCATTACGACACGACGACATTATGTTACTATGGCGTGTGGCAGCACGAATGGACAGCCGCATTGAACCCGTTGCTGTAGGCCAAAAGCAATTCGAATTGGGCAGTGATAGGGCGATTGTGGAGATTGCGCGCCGAGAAGGGCAAATCATCAATTTGTGATATGCTGAATTTGCACACGACTTTCAATAGTCCTATCCCCGTTGCTTCTATCGAAGCCTTGCGCTATCGCGGACGGCAACTGGTGCGCGTGCGTTCGGCGGACGGCGCGGAAGGCGTCGTGATGGCGCACGGGCGCATCGAGTACCTCTGGCCGATCTTGCAACAGCTTGTCGCGCCATACTTTATCGGCAAGGACGCGCGCGACTTGGAGGCGCTGGTGGATGGCGTCTATGCCTACAAAAGCGCGTACAAGCTGGCGGGCATCGCGTTGTGGAGTCCGGTGGCCTACGTGGAACTGGCGCTCTGGGATATGCTCGGTAAGCTGGCGGGTAAGCCCGTGTGCGAACTGCTCGGTCCCGTGTTGCGACGCGACATCCCCATCTACCTCTCCAGTATGCGCCGCGACACGACGCCGGAGGAAGAAGTCGCCTGGTTGCAAGCGCGCCTGGCCGAAACCGGCGCAACCGCCGTCAAGCTCAAAATCGGCGGGCGGATGAGCGCCAACGCCGACGCGCTGCCGGGTCGCACCGCGCGCCTCATCCCCCTGGCGCGTCAAACCTTCGGCGACGACGTGACGATCTACGTGGACGCCAACAGCTCCTACGACGCCGCGCACGCCATCGAGGTCGGCGCACTGCTGGCGGATTACGGCGTCGCTTTCTTCGAGGAACCGTGTCCCTGGCAGGATTACTGGCAGACCAAGCAAGTCGCCGACGCGCTGGAGCTGCCCGTCGCGGGTGGCGAGCAGGATTCAAGCCTGCCGCTATTCGATTGGATGATCCGCGAGCGCGTGGTAGACGTGGTGCAAACCGACGTGATGTACAACGGCGGCCTCATTCGCCTGATGCGCGTCGCGCAAATGGCTGAGGCCGCCGGTATGCCGATTATGCCGCACAGCCCAAAAGCCGGTGCAGAGGTCGCGCCTGTGCTGCACTTCGCCGCCGTCGCGCCGAACCTGGGACCGCACCAGGAATATCACGGCGCAGCCCATGCGCCGGAGCCGTGGTATACGCCTGATTTTGCCATCTGCAACGGCGCGGTCGCCGTCCCCACTGGGCCGGGATTGGGTGTGGAGTACGATCCGGTGATTTGGAATCAAATGGAATGTTTCTAATGGAGACACCATTTCCCGAAGCCTATTGGGTTGAACCCGGTTTGCTGTTGGCCGGCGCCTATGCCGGCCAACGCTGGGCGCATATTGCCGATACCAACGTACCGCTGCTGTTAAAAACTGGCGTCCGGCTCTTCATTGACTTGACCGAAGAAGGTGAGGGATTATCCTACGCAGATCAACTCGGTGAGCAGGCTCTCTACCAGCGGATGCCCATCCCGGACCACGATGCACCATCTCCCGCTATGATGCGCGCCATCCTTAATCGGATAGATCGAGCCATACGCCAACAACAATGTGTCTATGTTCACTGTATGGCAGGTTTGGGACGTACAGGCACCGTGATCGGCTGTTATCTGGCAAGGCACGGGATAAGCGGTTCAGAGGCGCTGGATATGTTGTGGAAGCTGCGTGTACACACATCCTCTTCGCGGAGCCGCTCGCCAGAAACTGAAGCGCAACGATGGATGGTCTTGCACTGGTCAGAGGGGTGGTAGACACCTGGAGACCGCATTTGAAATTCATGCGGCAGGAGTGTAATGAACGCCCCGCCTCAAGCACTTCCTCTCACCCTGGCTGACGTCGCCGCGCATCCCGATAACTTCTATCGCACGGTGACGCTGCCCCCCGACAAAACACTCACCTTCCGCCCGCTGCTGCCGGACGACGCCACGCAACTTGCCGAATTCCTGACCGAGCTATCGCCGCAGACGCGCGCGTTCGCCTCGTTCGCCAGCTACGACCTG
>JAIOAS010000325.1 GCA_019873725.1 Chloroflexota bacterium
GTTGCGCCTGCCGGGACAAGGCTGCCATCCGGCCCATAACGGTAGAGCGTTTCCATCAACTGATCGAGAACGGTTAACGAGCCTAAGTTACCGGCCTCACGGTTTACATCCAGGCTGTCCAGATCGGAACTCAGCGGATAGACCAACTGCGCGCGCGATACGGTCTTGACGCCGCCGGTGCTGCTTGATGTGCCATCCGCCGTCGCCTGCGCAGCGTTCCACATCACCTGCGCCTTCGGGACGGTCGGCGCGACCTGCGCCGTGACCACGAAAGCCACTTCCGCACCCGGCGGTAGCGCGCCGAGCGGACACACGGTCACGCCGCCCCAATCGCCGTTGACCGTACACCCACCGGACGGCGTCACGGCGACCGCGCGCTGCTGCGGATCCAGCGCAAAGGTGAGCGTCGTTTCCGTTGCCGTGAGCACGCCGTCGTTGGTGAGGGCAACGCTGTACGTGAAAGTTTGTCCCGGCAGCAGTACCCCGGCGGGCGTTTCGGCGCGCAGTACGAGGTGCGCCCCTGGATACTCGTCCGCGCCGATGTCGTAGCCTAGCCCCATCGGGCGCGTCTGCCAGTCCATATCCTGCAACACGTCCGGCATCTCCATCCCCGCATCGCGGGCCGGGGAAGTCGCCTGGATGTGGTAATCATTTGCGCCGACATTCACAAAGAGTGGATCGCCACTGAGTTGGTTCTGCGCCAGGATGACCGCCGTTCCATCCGTTGTGGCGGTGAGAGGCGTGTTGTGCCATAACACGTGGTCCAGGTTGACCGTGATCGCGCCGTTGGCGCCGATACCGATCGCGTGATCGGCCATGATGGTGTTCAGCATATCCCAGGTCTGATCGAAAGGCTCCCAGTAGGTGGCGTAGATGGCGCTGCCATCGCCGCCGGTATTGTGGACGATGGTATCGTGCGCGAAGGTGGGCGAAGCGCCGAATATGTAGGCAGCACTGCCGTGTGCGGTGGCCTGATTGTCGAAGATGAGGTTGTTGTAGACGCTGGCGTTGCCGCCCTGGAAGCTCAACGCGCCGCCGCGTTCCGCGGTATTGCGTTTGAATTCGTTCCGATCAACATTGGCGTCGCTCAACAGATGATAGATGCCGCCGCCTGCACGCCCGTGGTTGTCTTCAAAGATGTTGCCGACGACAGCCGCGGCGCTGAAGTCGAGCAGCATGCCCCCGCCGTTATTGTTGGCCGTATTCGATATGAAACGATTGCCGAATATGGCAGGTCCACCATCTTCCATGCCTCCCCAGCCGGGGCCATGGGCATAGATGCCGCCGCCGCTCTCTTGCGCCGTGTTGGAAAAAATGTCATTCGAGAAAATCCAGGGTTGGCTTTCCAACAACGCCATGCCGGCACCGCACTGCGTTGCGATATTATCGGTAATGCGGTTCTCAACAATGCTCGCCTGGCTTTCATCCAGGTACAGCCCGGCGCCGGTGATGGCGCTGTTACTGCGGATCTCGTTCTGCGTGAGAACGTGCTGCCCTCTGAAAATCGCAATGCCGCCGCCATAGTCGCCGGCCGTGTTGGAGATCACGATGTTGTTGCTGAAGGTGATCGCATAAGATTCTTGCTCCTGGCGAATATCCACCGCACCGCCGCGTTCGGGAGGCCAACCTTCGGCATGGTTTTCGGCGAACAGATTGTTGACGATGGTGGCCGGATGGTAGCGCAACACCGAGAGGCCACCGCCCCAGGAGGCAGTATTGCCGGTAATCTCATTGTCGCTCAGGATCGCGCCGACCGGGCTGTAATCGAGATAGATGCCACCGCCGAAATCCCGTGCGTAGTTGCCGTAGATCCAGTTGCGTGAGAGCCGCGGCGCCGCCCCCACCACGTAGATGCCGCCGCCGGCCGGTGAGCCTTCAGGGAAGAAATCCACCCCACCCAGCCCCTCGGCATCCCCGCCGGTGATGTGGAAACCTTCGACGACCGGCGCGATGCCGTTGCCGGCGATGACAATGGCCCGTCCGCCGCCACCGGCGTCAATCGTCGTCACGTTGACCAGAGGGGCGGGGATGTCCCAATTGGCGATCGCGTAACCGCCGCGCAAGGTGATGTCCTTATTGAGATAGACCACCTGGGTGATGACATTTGGCCCCAGATAGCCTTCCGGCGCGGGAAGCGCATGCAAATCGCCGTATGTCCCGGCGGCCACTTTGATGATGTCGCCGGCATTGGCGGCGTCGACGGCAGCCTGGATCGTGGTGAAGTCGCAGCCGGAAGCGCACACGTGAATTTCCGCGCCGAATTCCGGGGTGGCGAATACGGGCATCCACTGCCCGGCGCGATATTGTTCGATCCAGCCCCACTGTGGGAGCACATCACCGTTACCGTCGAAACCCTGGTACAGGCCGACCACCCCACCGTAATTCACCGTCGCCGCGACCGCGTCGCGCGCGCTGCCCGGCGAGTCTGCCCGGTCGAGCGCGTCCAGGATGATGCGCGCGGCATCGTAGGCAAACGCGCCGAAAACCCCTGGATCATCCGGCGCGTTGGGGAAGCCGGCCGCTTGATAGTCCGCGCGGAACGTTTCCCAGCCGGGCATGGCCCAGAAGGGGCGATGCTGCATCATGACGAGGTCCCCTTCAGCAGCGGGGCCGGCGGCCTCCGCGTAAGCGTCCAGCACCGACGCGGCATTGTCCCATGAACTCCACGCGATGGGCACGTTGTTCATTCCCACTTCATAGGCAACCCGGCTGAACAGTCCGGCATTGTGGGGATTGCCATCTGCGTAGAAGATGACCTGTGGCCGATCGTTATCTTTGATAGACCACAACACGGGGTTGAAGTTATCCGAATCAGCCACAACATGGTAGCTGGTCACACTTCCACCAAGCATGGTAAACGTCTGTGAATAGAAATCCGCCGCCCACTGATATCCATCCATAACAACCAGCGCGCTGCGCACGTAACCGCTCCACTGCCGCAGGTAGGTCGCCAACATCATCGGCGGGGAACCATCGTGAGAAACGGTGCGGAACGTCGTGGTGTAGCCCTGCTGCGTCAGATCGGGGCGCGTGGACGAAGGCGAGATCATCGGCACGCCTGCCGCTGCATAGAGTGCTTGCGCCGGGATACTGGCGATGCTGCACGTGTGACCAACGACAGCAAGCGCGCCCGCGTCGAGCAGCATTTGCGCGGCCGGGGCCGCTTGCCCGCCATCGCAACCGTCGTCGGCGACGACCAGGTGCAGCCTATACTGCATCCCGCCGAGGTTAAGGCCGCCGGCCGCATTGGCTTGCTCCACGGCAAGTTGCACGGCGTTGACCTCCGGCCAACCTGCCCAGGAGGCCGGCCCGCTCAAGTCGACGGCGACGCCAATCGTCGCCACGCACGGACCGTAGACGTCCAGCCAGCCCTCGCGGAGGCCCTGTTCCACGCCGGAGAGCCGGCTGCGCACGCTCAGGGGAATCAGCGGGTCGGTCTCATGGAACGGCGCAAGACCCACGCCGTCGTTAGCCAGCGTATAGAGCACCGTCCCCCCTGTGAATGTGCCGGAAATGACGTCACTAATCGTGTCGAAAACGGCGTTATCCATCCGCTTCATCGCACTGCTGAGCAACCGGTCGGATCCAGGAATGGCTCCGCCTTCAAACACCGTGTTGTACTGGTCGGCATCCACACCAATCGCCCACGCGCCGGATTGCGTCGCGGTGAGAATCGCGCCGTTGCCGGTCAGCCCGGCGACGCCAAAGATCACGTCCGCCCCCTGACCGAGCAGTTCTTGCGCTGCCTGTGCGCCGATTTCGGGGTTATCAAACGTGTTGGTGTAGGTCACCAGGACGGTTGTGGCCGGGGCAGCACATCGCGCACCGTTGTGGTAGCCATTGATAAAACGTACTACCGTTGGGATAGGCAGGCCCCCGACCGCGCCGATGATGTGATTATCGGACATCAGGGCAGCGAGCGTCCCGGCAAGGTAGCCGACTTCATCTTCGGCAAACGTGAGCGCCCGCAGGTTGGGTGGCGTCGTTTCCCAGATATAATCAACGATGGCGAACGTCGTTCCGGGATACAACGCCGCCGTCTGCGATATCGCATCGGCCATCGCAAGCCCAACACCGATGCACAGCGCGTTGCCGTCCAGGACGCATTGCTGTAAATTGGGTTGGTAGTCGGCCTCTGAAGTTGAGGTGTAAACCTGGTAAGTGATGCTCAACTCGGTTTCTGCACGGAGAATGCCCATGAAACTCACTTCGTTGAAGCTTTTGTCGTAAACCTCAGGCCCGTCTGTCACCAACCCCACGGCGATGGCGGCAGGGGCGGCCAAACTTGTCTCTTGTTTGTCGGATGGCATCATCTTGTACTGTGTGGTACTGCTCTGCGCCACGGCGAACGACGCGGTTTGCAGGGTAACAGCCCCCAGACCAATGAGGACTGCCGCGGTCGCCAGGCTTATGAAGACCCAAATGAAGCGCATTTTGTGGTTCATGACTTCCTCCTGTTGATCACTGTAATTGAATGACTCCACGGTGTTTCCACGCATACCTGATGGGGCATAGGCGCGCGTTGTGCAATCGTGGTACCAGAAATAGGGGAGCTAAGGTCATCCTTATTGTAGCACACATTCAGGTACTCTGCAC
>JAIOAS010000326.1 GCA_019873725.1 Chloroflexota bacterium
AAAGCCAACCGCTAAACACTCCCGTTCAACACCCGCGCCGGCCCATCGGATTTGCAGAAATGCACGCTGTAGTGCGCCGCCGCGTTCGGATGGGCCGCCGGATACCGCGCATCAATGAACGCTCGAATTGCCTCCCGATACGCCGGGTCGCTCAAGCCGATGCAACTGCCCCGGAATCCCGCGCCACTGAAGCGCGCGCCGTACACGCCGGGCGTCTCGCAGAGAATATTATACAACGTCACCAACTGCGGACAACCCGACTCATAATTGTAGATTGAGCTGGCTCCCGATTCACGCATCAGCCGACCGAGAGTGACCACGTCGCCCATGCGACAGGCCGCTGCACCCTCACGCACGCGCGCCACTTCGCTGAAGAAGTGCCGCGCCCGGCGATCCAAGGGGGCCGGCAACTGCGCGCCGAACTCGGCATACACGTCTTCCGGCACCATCCGCAAACGCGGCTGCTCCGGCGGCGTCTGCCCAGACCAGGACAGCAGCAAACGTGCCGCTTCCTGACATTCGGCCACCCGGGTGTTATAATCCGTGCCCACCAGGGCCTGCTCCACGCCGGAGTAGACCACCAGGATGTCAAAGCCATTCTT
Source organism: Chloroflexota bacterium (assembly GCA_019873725.1). Classification (GTDB taxonomy): domain Bacteria; phylum Chloroflexota; class Anaerolineae; order B4-G1; family SLSP01; genus DSWT01. Next base: position 603 of record JAIOAS010000326.1, read on the forward strand.
CTCGAGTGGGATTGGGATCTTCTCGAACGTCAGCGACCGGCAATCCAGGTAGGTCAGCGTGTCGCGCTCGCTCATGAGGATCATCGACTGATCCATAATACCATTCTTCAGGCCCAAATACACGTTCTCGATGTACCGGTCGAGCTGGATGTTCTCCTCGGCAGAGACAGGCAGGTCGTTCACCGTCTCCAGGGCAAGCAGATATGCCACACCCACCGCCGCAGAGGAACTCAGGCCACCGATGGGCATACTGCCCCCCACGACCGCATCTATGCCGGTCCGCAGGATATGACGTTGTTGCAACGCCAGCACTGCGCCGCGCACGTAGTTACCCCAATCTTTGGGGGACTTGGGCGGCACGTCGTCCAGCGCAAATTCGACACAGCCAGGGAAGTTCAGGCTTTCGACGCATACCCGCCGGTCGTGGCGCGGGACAAAGGCCAGCAGAACCACCCGATCCAGCGTCATGCCTGTCACCAGCCCGTCCTGGTGATCGACGTGCGCGCCGAGCGGCGAAATCCGCAGTGGCGCATACACCACCCGGATGTCGCTATCCGCGCAGCCGGTGCGCTGTTTGAGACGGTGACGCAGTTGTTCGATCTGCACTATTCCACAGACACTCAACGCGAATTCAAAAATCCACGCGCTTCCAGATAGGCCACGATCTTGCGGGCGTTCGCCTCGGGCGTCGTCTCGACGGTATCCAGGACCAGTTCTGGATTAAGCGGCTCTTCGTAGGGGTCGTCGATGCCGGTGAAGCCCTTAATCTCGCCACGCCGCGCGCGAGCGTACATTCCTTTCACGTCGCGGCTCTCACACACTTCGAGGGGGGTGTTGACGTAGACTTCGACGAAGTGATCTTCGCCCACCATTTTGCGCGCTTCATTGCGGGTTGCGCGATAGGGACTGATGGCCGCGCAGATGACCGTGCCGTTGTGGCGCGTAATCTCGCTGGCCACAAAACCGATCCGCAGAATGTTGGTATCGCGGTCCTCTTTGCTGAAGCCCAACCCCTTGGAGAGGTGGGTGCGCACCACGTCGCCATCCAGCACCGTCGCCTGCCGGCCGCGCTCCAACAGCATGGGGACCAACGCTTCGGAGATGGTGGATTTGCCCGCGCCACTCAGGCCCGTGAACCAGATGCACAGGCCCTGTTTGTGACGAGGGGGATTCGTTTCCATTAAAATTTGCGCCGTCTCCGGGCGGGTGAACCAGGCCGGCAATAGTTTGCCCTTCGCCAGGTATTCGTCGCGCACTTGTGTGCCGGAGATGTTAGCCGTCTTCGCGTTGGGCGGGACCTTGGAAACCTCTTCGTAGCGGTCCTCATCCACCAGGTAGACCAGCTCCTGGAACTGCACACCTTTGACGCCCAGCTCGTCTTCGTACTGCGCCATCATCTCCTGCGCTTCATACGGACCGTAGAACGGCTTGCCGGCGCTGTCGTTGCCCGGCCCGGCGTGATCGCGCCCGACAACGAAGTGTGTTGCGCCATAGTTGCGCCGGATGAGCGCATGCCACAACGCCTCGCGCGGCCCGGCCATGCGCATCGCCAACGGCAGCAGGCTCAGCACCGTCGTATGCTTGTCGTAATAGTTTTCCACCAATGCCTTGTACACCCGCACGCGAGTGTAATGGTCGACGTCGCCGGGCTTGGTCAGCCCCACCACCGGATGGATCAGCAGGCTGCCGCCGACCTGCGCCGCCGCCCGCTTGGTCAATTCTTCGTGGATGCGGTGCAGTGGATTGCGCGTTTGGAAGGCGACTACGTTGCGGTTGCCCATCTCCGCCAGCAACGCGCGCACCTGCGCGGGTGTGCGGCGGATTTCGACGAAATCGTAGTAGACCGGCAGGTTGAGCACCTTCAACTCGCCGGAAATGCACAAGTCGCGCCACTGCTGCATCTCGGAGACCAGGGGATGGCGGTGATCGGTCGTACCGCACACCAGCCGGGCTTCGCGCGTGGGATCCCAACGGAAGACCTCCTCGATGCGCATCACGGCGATGATGTAGTTGCGTGCATCGCGCAGGGTGATCCACTCCTCGCGCGTGGGCAGGTCTTCTTTGCTGATCGTCAGCGTGATGGGGATAGGGAACAGGGTCCCGTCTGCCAACCGCATCTCGGTGAGCACGCGCTGGTAGTCGGCCTTCGACATGAAGCGATCCAGCGGCGAAAAACCGCCTACCGCCAGCAGTTCCAGGTCGCACAGATTGCGGTCGGTCATCTGCAGAGATGGGAAACGATTGGCTTCAGCCATTAGCGCCTCACGCTCCGCGCCGCTGACGACCAAATCGACGAGTTTTCCGCCATAAGGCGGGATCAAAAGGTCCTGCTGTTCTTGGGTCACAACAAATGCCTTTCTAAGATAGGGTTAAAATTTTGCGCTGAACGCCTTTCTTATAAACGATTTTCGATGCCTGTCAAACCTTAGCCTGCTGCTCGGAACTTCCCGAAAGGTTGAAAACCCTAGACACGCGCGTCGGCGTCTTCGAGGGCGCGCAGGAGACGCTGCATCTGGACGCTGTTGGTGAGGTCGCCGCGCGTGCGCTCCAAAACGCCCCGCAGTTGATCGACGCGGTGACGCAAACCGCCGGTAATCGCGTCGGGATAGCTGAACGACATCAATACTTCGTAAGCTGCGTCCATCGCCGCCAGCAGCCGCTCAGCCTCATCCATCGCGCCCTGGCGCATCACGTCGAGGCAGCGCCGGCGCAATTCACTGGCGGCCTCGCACACGCCGTTGAGACAGGTATCGTAGGGGACGCCCAGTGCATCCAGGGCCGGCAACGCGCTGTCCGAGATCAAGGCCAACGTGATGCGCGCTTCGACCAGCTCTTTGAGCGCATCCTGCGTGTAACCGGCGTAAAACAGATCGGGGAAAGGCGCTAACAATGCCTGCATCTCACGCCCCACCCCCTCAGCCTGGGTGAGCAAATCGTTGGCTTCGTTCCAACTGTCGCGATGCCCTGCCCGAATGGCGCTGGAGCATAAGCGGATCAACTCGCGGCTCTTGTTGAGCGCCTCATCACGGGCCTGATTGCGCGCTTCCAAGTCGGCCTGCGCGGCGGCAGACAATTCATCCAGCCATGCTTGCAGTTTGTCTGGTGAAGAGCGGTGGGGCATGCTAACTTTCCCCTTCTGGCGGGCGCACGCCGCCGAAAAACGCGCGGGCCAGATCGTCACCCTGACCAGGAATGATGATCTCGCCAAAGTTCGCCTCATACTTGGCGAGGTTATCCTGCAACGCCCCCAGCAGCAATTTGGCGTTCAAAGGCGTGACTACCACGCGCGCTTTCACCCGCACTTGCGGCTGATTGGGCAACATCTGCGCCAGGTCGATGATGATTTCGGAAGGGGAATGGGAAATCAGCGCAAAATTGGCATAGATAGGTTCCAATGCCGCAGGCATCTCAACATTAAGGGATTTCGGTTTTCCTGACATAGGTACCTCCAATTATACCACTTACAAAGAACAGAGGGGCATAGACGCCCCTCTGTATAAATACCACACCCCCCTCCTGCTTTAGAAGGGAATTTCGCCTTCGACCTCGTACTCTTCGGAGGCTTCCGCAGCGCCGGGTGCACCACCCGCCTCGCCCCGACCGCCCAGGAAGATCAGCCGATCTGCGGTGACTTCATAACTGGCCCCCGCCGTGCCGTCCTGCCGTGTCCAAATACGAGGCCCACCCGTAGCTTTGTCGGGATTCAAACGCCCCTCAATCATCACCAGGCGTCCTTTGGTCAAATACTGTGCGGCGACCTCCGCTTGCTTGCGCCACAAGGTCACGCGGAACCAGGTCGTCTCCTCGCCCTGCGAACCATCGGGATTGTTCCACTTGCGATTCGTCGCGACGCTCAGCGTGGTCACCGGCGTGCCATCCGGCATGTAACGCATCTCTGGGTCACGGCCCAGATTTCCAACGATGATCAGCCTCTGATATGACATTGCGTTGCCTCCTTTGC
>JAIOAS010000327.1 GCA_019873725.1 Chloroflexota bacterium
TTCCGCCGACCCCCAGCGCTTGTTGATGTCGTATTCCAACGCTTTGTTGATCACCTCGACAAGTTCGCGCGAAACGGTGGGGTTGGTCTTGTGGATAGGGCGCTCGTGAAAGGAAAAGGGCGGTTCCAGGCGCGGGTCTTGTTTGCTCAGGAGATGATGCAAAGTTGCCCCCAGTGCGTAGATATCACCGCGCGGTTCGGCAATTCCTCGATACTGCTCGGGAGGGGAATATCCTTCGGTGCCGATCATGGTGCCCTTCTCGCCGCTTTGGAAGATTTTGGCGATGCCGAAATCGACCAGCCGGATGCGATTATGATCGTCCAGCATAATGTTGGAGGGCTTCAAATCCCGAAAGATGATCGGGCGAGGTTTGTGATTATGCAAATACGAGAGCACCTCACAGAGCTGAATAGCCCAATCGATGACCATCTCTTCAGGGAAGAAACCTTCTGCTTCTGCCAGACGCGCCTCAAGGTCTTTACCGGTGACGAACTCCAAGACCAGATAACAACGCGCACCTTCGGTGAAGTAGTCATAGACTTGTGGAATCGCGGGATGCCCCAATGTCGCCAGGATACTCGCCTCGCGCTCGAAGTTGCGCACAATCATTTGCCGCACTTGCGGGTCCGATGCGGTGCTGATCATCTCCTTCACCGCACACAACCGCAACACGCCCGGGAAGCGCAGATCTTGGGCCTTGTACACCGCCCCCATTCCGCCGATGCCGATCACCCCCAGAATCTTGTAGCGTCCCTGCAATTGCACCCCTGCCGAAAGCAACCCTTCATAGGCCGCCTTAGGCTTCCCGCTAATTTGCTGCGTTTCTGCCGCCATCGCCGGACCTGGAGGCGCTCCGACAGGTACCGCCGCAGGCGCACCGACCGACATGCCCGAAAGCGGTTCTGCGACCAGATGAGTCTTTGGCGCTGCTGAGGGCTTTGATGTTTCCGCCGTCTCTGGTCGCGCAGGCAACGGCTGCCGTAACCGCTGCGAAAGACCCCGCGTCCGCCGCACGTCTCGACTGGCCGGTGTGTCTTTCTGGTCCGGTGCAGGCTCTAATTCTCGCTCATTCATCACTGAAAATCCTCTGTCGACCACAGAACAGATGCAGAAGCATGTGCATTATACGAGCATCAGCAAGAAGTGCCACTCACTCAATTTTTACCACAAGTTAACTGCTATGGACTGTCTGAATTGTACAACAGAACTACTGAAAGTGCAAAGACGCCCAACCGAGGGGTGCATTTCAGAATTGGGGCGACCGTTCCTTATATCGTGCCGCAGAGCACGCCGAGTTCGCAGAGATTTAAAAAATCCCTCTGCGTTCTCTGCGAACTCTGCGGCTTAAGTTATGCGTTTATCTGGCTTTTGCCCCCGAATTGAAATGCACCCCAACCGAGCAGAATGTCGATTTGCAGCAGTTTTGGCACTCACAACACGCCCGGTTGTTGCAGCACCAAATGTCAAGTAGCCGACCAGGCAGCCGGCCTTTGCGCTTGTTCTTATAAAAACTTGTGCTATTCTTGATATGCATATTGATTAACCAGGATTCCGCTTTATAGTTTTGACAATAGAGGTAACCATGCAAGTGATTCCGTCTGCCATCCCAATGGATCTCGAACTCGAATGTGGAAAATGCGGTCACCGCCAACCCTTTGTCCTGCCAACGCACGTCTGCAGCGCCTGTGGGCATGATTGGATGGAAGTGCGATACGATTACAACCGCATTTCGCGGCTGTGGCCGGATATTCTGCGCCAACGCCCCTTTGCGATGTGGCGCTACCGCGAACTTTTACCACTCAGACGCGACGATTTCCAGATCACCATGGGCGAAGGTGGCACGGCACTCTTGCGCGCCAACAACTTAGGGATGATGCTGGGAGCATCCAATCTCTTCATCAAGGATGAACGGCAGAATCCCACCAACTCCTTCAAAGATCGCCAGGCGGCTATGGTCATCTCGATGATGAAAGAAGCCGGCATCACGGAACTCGTCGTTGCCTCAACGGGCAACGTCGCGATCTCATACTCAGCTTACTCGGCCCATGCCGGCATCAAACTGTGGACTTTTTTGCCCAGCCTGGTTCCACCCGAAAAAATGCGCGAGATTGCCATCTATGGCAGCGAGGTGGTCAAAGTGACCGCCACTTACGATATAACAAAGAAAGTTGCGGCGCAGTTCGCCGAACATCGGGGCATCCTTGTGGATCGCGGTATCCGCAACACCGGCACCCGTGAGAGCATGAAGACCATCGCCTTTGAGGTGGCCGAACAACTCGCCGCCGAGTTAGGCCCCCCACAGCCCGGCGTGCCCTGGCGGACACCCGACTGGTACATTCAGGCCGTCAGTGGTGGTATGGGGCCTATCGGCTTCTGGAAAGGATATGAGGAGCTTTACCAGATGGGGTTGGTCAACCGGCTGCCTAAACTGGCCTTAATCCAGGCCAACGGTTGTGCCCCGATGACCAACGCCTTCCGCAAAAACCTCCCCCATGCCGAGGATGTGACCGATCCTTCAACGCGAGTGATCACCATCGCCACAGGCGCGCCAGGCCCGGCTTACGACTATCTGTATGGCGTGGTAAAAGAGCATGGCGGCGTGTTTGAATCTGTCTCCGACGAAGAAGCATTCCGGGCATTGCACGTGATGGCGAAGATGGAGGGCCTATCCATCGAACCGGCAGCGGCAGTCGCCGTCGCCGGTCTGTTCAAATTGCTCAACATGGGGGTCATCAACCGCAACGAGACAGTCGTTGTCTGTTGTTCCGGGCATACGTTCCCTGTGGAAAAATTCTTACTCGAAGAGGATTGGCTGAAAGTTCTGCCGGCCAGTGGGGAGACCCTCACCCCGGTCGTCCCCCAAACACCGGCTCCCGCCCCACCGTCGCAGGCAGGATTGCTTGGCGCACTCGATCAACTCGACAAGCGCGTGCAACAGATTATGATTGTGGAAGACAATCCAGAAGCTGCGCGGCTGCTGCGCAGGATTCTGCAAACGCATGGCGAGTTCCAGATTGGCGAAGCCCATACCGGCAAGGAAGGTCTGGCTATGATCCGCGCAACGCCTCCCGATCTGATCTTACTCGATCTGATGATGCCGGATATGGACGGCTTCGCCGTAATCGATCAGCTCAAAGCCGATGCAAAGTTGAGAGATATCCCTGTCATCGTGATCACAGCCAAAGAATTGAACTTGCGAGATCGCGAACGGCTGCAGGGTCAGATACAAATGCTCTTGCAAAAAGGGTCATTCATGGACGAGGATCTCTTACAAGAGATCGGTGCACTTCTGGGCAAAAACGATGAGGAAAAATGACGAAGATACTGTACGTTGAAGACGATCTCGCCAGTCAGCGATTAGTCCAGCGCATCCTCACCGCAGAAGGATTCGAGGTCGTGCTGGCCGACAATGGGTTGAGCGCCATCGAGACGGCGCGACGCGAAAAACCGGACCTTGTCCTGATGGACATCAATATCAGCGGGCTTGATGGGTACGAGGTGACCACACGCCTGCGGGGCATCGAGGGTTTAGGGGAAGTGCCTATTATCGCCGTTACCGCAGCAACCTTACGGGGTGATCGCGAGCGCGCGCTGGTAGCCGGATGCAACGGCTATATCCCCAAGCCTATCGATGTGGACCGCTTCAGTGACCAGATCCGCGCCTATATGGTGGGCCTGGAAGATGAAGTCGGCACGCCCGAAGAGAAAGCCCAATACCTGTTGGAGTACAACAAACGGCTGGTTAACCGGCTGGAAGAGAAGATTCGCGAGCTAGAAAACGCCAACGCGGAATTGCAACGGGTCGAGAAGATGAAATCCGACTTCGTCGTCTTGGCCGGACACGAGTTGCGCACCCCACTCACCGTGATCTATGGCTACCTGCAAATCCTCCGCTCCAATCCGGCCATTCCCGGTGAAGAAGAAACCGAGGGTAGCCCACGCCACCTGCTGATGAAGGTCTCCGATGCCGTCAAACGCTTGAGCGAAGTCATCCAGGACATCCTCAACGTCTCGCTAATCGACGCCAATCGGCTCGATCTGTCACGCGAGCCGGTCTTCCTTCACTCGGTCATTCAGTCGGTGTTACATAACCTGCGTAGCTTTGGCCCACAGCGCAATCTGACCTTCGAAATAGGACAGGGCATCAAGAAGGCGCCGGTCATCGAGGGAGACCCGCGACGCTTGCATCAAGCCATCGGCAATCTCATCAGCAACTCCATCAAATATACGCCGGATAATGGAAAAATCACCATCGACGCCGAGACCCTGGAAGACGTTGTGCATATCTGGATTAAAGACACCGGCGTCGGCATTCCGCCCCAGGAACTGATCCATATCTTTGAGCGTTTCTACGTACTGGAAGATGTGGCCTTGCACCGTTCCAGTAAAACGGCTTTCAAAGGCGGCGGTTTGGGCCTCGGATTGGTCGTTTCCAAAGGCATTATCGAAGCGCATAACGGCAAAGTGTGGGCAGAAAGCCCCGGCCACGATGAAGAGAAATTCCCTGGGAGCACGTTTCATGTTTTG
>JAIOAS010000328.1 GCA_019873725.1 Chloroflexota bacterium
CAGATCGCCGAGAAGCTCATCGTGACCGTGGGCACGGTCAAATCGCACGTCCACAACATTTACGGCAAGCTCGGCGTCGAGCGCCGCACCGAAGCGCTGGCCCGCGCCAGAGATTTGCATCTGCTGTAATTTCCCCAAGGCTGACGCACGTGCTTTAGACAAACGAGCTATTGGACGCAGATTTCCGCCGATTCTCGCAGATTCTTTCTTTGACGTATGCGAAAATCTGTACTGGTCAACGAGATATTGAACTTGCTGGACAGTTATTTTTACCGCAGAGTTCGCTGAGAGCGCGGAGAGATTCTATAAATCTCTGCGGACTTTGCGCTCTCTGCGGTGCAATATGTCTTTGACTCCTACAACATCTGCGAAAATCAGGTAAATCTGCGTCCCGCTTACTGGAATTGCGTAAGTCTCATCCCCGAAATCAACCGCACAATCTATCCTTTGATAGATGACGCGCGCCGCGTTTGCGCGTATCATTGGCGTTATGAGATCGAGAACGCGCAAACCGGACGAATATCGCATCCACATCCAAGGCCATTTGGACCCGCAGTGGTCGGACTGGTTCGAGCACATGACCTTGACCCACCACGCAGACGGGACGACGACGCTCACCGGGCCGGTGGTGGATCAGGCAGCGCTGTATGGACTGTTGGACAAACTGCGCGATTTGGGTGTGCAGTTGATTTCGGTCCAGCCTGGTGAATTGTCGAAAGATGAGGGAGCGCGGCCCTGAAAATGACAAATGGCAGATGGCAAACCGATGAGGTGTGTGAAGGGCAGGGAGTGGAGGAAATGGGCGCGCACGAGATTGAGCGACTCCAGATGGAGAGGGACTTCATCGCTAACTGGCTCGCCGATTTGTTGGCGACGATGGCCGTCGAATTGGACCGCGAAATCCGGGTCAAGTTGATTGAAGGGTGCGGGCGCGGATGTTACAACCGCTTCAGCTTCAAGCAAGATATCGCCCACGCGGGGCAAGGCGACCTGACGAAGTTGATCGATGCCTACCGGCGCACGTTCGAGATCTGGCAGAAAGGCGACGAGGTTCACATCCGCTACGGGGAAGTATCCCCCGGCTGTTACTGCCCGGCGGCGCGCGCGATCCCGATCATAGCGGACGATCTGCATTGTGAATGTAGCCGCGCCACACACCAGGCGATCTTCGAGACTGCGTTGGGACATCCTGTGCACATCGAAATTCGGGAGACGGTGCGGCGCGGGGGCAAGACGTGCCATTTTGTGGTGCGGGTTGGGATTTCACACCCGCAATTATAAAAATGCTTGCGCCGGATCACAATCCGGCGCTGTGGGCACGGCGGATTGTGATCCGCCTTAAGCGTTGAAACAGGATGATTTTACCTGAGGGATAAAAGAGCATGAACAAAATCTTGGTTGCGTATACGACGAAATCGGGTTCTACGGTAGAAGTTGCCGAGGCCATTGGAAAGGTCTTGGCCCAGGACGGCGTTGCGGTCGAAGTGCGTCCAATCGCCGAGGTAAATGGCCTTGACGCTTACTCTGCGGTGGTGGTCGGCGGCCCGATGATCTTGGGGTGGCATCCAGACGCGGTGAACTTCCTGCAAAAGCACCAGGAAACACTGAGCCGCGTGCCCGTCGCCTGCTTCATGACCGCGTTGAGCCTCACCAGGATGCCCGAAACGCATTACAACGGCTTTCCGGTCTTCCAGGATCCGGCGCTGGCCAAACCGCCCAAGCGTACAGATCGCTTGAACTTCAAGGAGCGCTATTCTGCCGTTGCCTCTTACCTGAAGCCCGTCGTAGAGAAAGCGCCGCAGGTCAAACCGGTGAGCGTAGCCTTCTTTGGCGGGAAACTCGACTTCGGCACGTTGAATCTCTTCGACCGGCTGTTCGTCCAACTGCTTGTCGGTGCGAAACCTGGCGACACGCGCAACTGGGACGCGATCCGCGCCTGGGCCGAGGATGTGCGCCGGGCGTTGTCTGCGTAATATAAGAGTCGTCGATGAGAGTGTTGCTCATTTAGGCTAATCCGTTGCCCGCCTCACCCTCCGGCCCGGCTTATGTCGCAGGTGCGTTGTTGCAGGCCGGGCACGACGTCGCCGTGTACGAGAGCCTGTTCGCCGTAGACCTGGCTGCCGAGTTATCCGCAGTCCTGCTCCTGTTCCAGCCGGAGGTGGTAGGGATTTCGATCCGCCTGGTCCACGGCGACGTTCAGGATGCCGATGCGCCGTTCGGTACTTGGTCTACATGCCAGGCTGCGTCTTCCGCACCAACGGGAGCTTGCCCGCTACCCCACCGCGCCCGGTCAAGCATCTGAACCAAATCTGCGTCCGAAGTCTACTTCCCCGTCATCGCAAAACTCACCGCCACCCGCGCCGTGACGCTGATTTGCCCCGGCGCGAGGCTGCTGTCGAAGCTGGCGTAGTCCCCGCCGACCTCCTGGATGACGTTCTGCGTCATCCCGCCCCAGCGTCCCCACCACCCGCTGCCGTAGCCCGACCACCAACTGTTGGCTTCCTCCTGGATGCTGCGCGGCTCGCCTATTTTCTGATCCAGCGCGGCGGCCATGGCGGTCGCCTTTTCGCGGGCGGCCTGGAGCGCCAGTTCGCGCGCCTGATCGCGGTATTTGCGCAGGTCCGTGGTGCGGAACTCGATGCCGTGGACGTAATTCACGCCGGATTCCAGTAGCGCGCTGAGCACATCCTCGAACTTTGTCAGGTCGCGCAGGGTGATGACGACCGTTCTCTGTACGAAATACCCCACGAACTCGCGCTGCGTGTAGCCATCGTTGTAGCGCGGTTCGATGTTGAGGTAATCCGTCTGTACGCGCTCCGCCGGGATGCCATACCGCTTCGCCACAGCCTGAACCCTGGTGACGATCTGGTCGTTCAGTTGCTTGGCCTTCGCCAGGTTCCTGTCCGACGTTTCCACGCCCAGGCGGAGAATCACCTCGTCGGGCATAATGCGCACTTCCGCTTCCCCACTCACGCTGATCACGCCGGGTTCGGCGGCGATCGGCGCGGTGTTGCTCTTCGTCGTACCGGCAAGCGGGAACACCGCCAGTAAGGCCAGAGCCAATAAAAGTATTGATTTGTGTTGCATGGTTTTCCTCCCGATAGTCTGATAGTTGTTAGTCAGATAGTCTTCAGTCAGACGATCTGCTATAGACTTTATCGTACCTGGTGATTGTGACAGGCTTGTGACAGGGGGCGGATACTTTGCGGATAACTGATCACCGGCTTCTTGTTCTTATTCCGTTCTGCGGTAGACTTGTCTCAGCGGGTTGAGCGGATTTAACGGATACACGCTCTGTTCGTTCCGTTGAACCCGTTGAGATACTGTTACTTTTGGAGGAGATGATGATCGAACTGGCAAAATCGAAACTGTTTACCCCGTGGACTGACCCGGATTCCGGCGTGACGAGCTATATCCTGACGCAGAAAGTTGCCCCCGTGCAAGAAGCGTTCTATTTCGTCAACGCCAGCATCACGCGCGATGGGCGCTACTGGTGGTTTTACTGTGCGTTCCCGCCGTCGGGCACGGCGGCGCAGGGCCGCACGCTCGGTGTGGTGGATTTTGCGACGCAGGAGGTGCGCCATTTTCCTGATACGCAATTCAACCACGCCTCGCCCTTCGTGGACGTGGAGACCGGCGACGTCTACTGGGGCATGGGCGATGCTGTCTGGCGGCGCGGCCCGCACCCCGGCGACGAGGCTGTGCTGGTCAACCGCCTGCCGGAAGAGCTGACGCTGATGCGCCCGATCGAGCGCGTGGCGACTCACCTCACCAAATCGGCGGATGGGCGCGCGTTCTTCATTGACGCCTCGGTCGGCTTGCAGTTCGTCTTCGGCGCGCTGCCCGTGGATGGCGGCGACTTCGAGCTGTGGCATACCTTCCAGCGCAACTACAACCACGCGCAGTTCAGCCCCACCGATCCCGACTGCGTGCTCTTCGCGCAGGAGAACCACCCTGACCCGATCACGGGCTTGCGCTTCAACATCGTGGATCGCCTGTGGCTCATCCGACGCGGCGAGCAGCCCCGGCCCATTATGCCCACGCCCACGCGCTTGACGCACGAGTGGTGGGACCCCGACGGGCAGCACGTCTACTGCATCAAAAGCGACGTGGGCGTGTGGCGGGTGAATATCGCTACGGCAGCGGTCGAGGAAATCCCGTTCGCGGGCGGGCGTTGGCATTCGCACAGCAGCGCGACAGGGCAGTATCTTATCGGCGACGCCAATCCCCGCTTCTATCGCGGCTGCCCTTCGACGGTGAACTTCCTCAACCGCGAAACGGGCAAGAGCGTGCGCCTGGTGGACAACCCGGAGATGCCGAACTACACCGGCGCGCACTACCACATCGATCCGCACCCGCGCTTCAATTTTGGGGATCAGGTCGTTGTCTTCACCACCACTGTGCGCGGTGTGGTGGACGTGGCGATGGCGTACACCGCGGATTTGATCGCGCGCACATCATAGACGTTAATC
>JAIOAS010000329.1 GCA_019873725.1 Chloroflexota bacterium
GGTGGAAGATCACGGCGTGGGCATTGCGGCGGAGGATTTGGGCCGCCTGTTCGATCCCTTCACGCGCAAACCATCCGCCAAAACCGGCGGTGAAAAGAGCACCGGCCTGGGATTGACGATCTCGCAACAGATGGTAAAGGCGCACGGCGGCAGCATCAGTGTAGAGAGCCAGGTCGGGCAAGGTTCGACCTTTCGGGTTGTCTTGCCCCTCCAACCGCGAGACGCAGTTGAGGTGGAACTTGAAGGATAACGACGTCAATCCTACCCAAGCAGCTAACAACGACGAAAAGGCGCGCATCCTGATCGTGGACGACGATCCGGCAGCCCTTTTTGCGACGGCGCGCGTCATCCGCCAGGCCGGGTTCGATGTCATTCAGGCCGACTCCGGCGGCGCCTGTCTGGAGCGCGTTGCGGAAACGCTTCCGGCCCTGGTGCTGCTGGATGTCGAATTGCCGGACATAGACGGTCTGGAGGTCTGCCGGCGGATCAAGGCAAATCCTGATCTCGCCGACGTTTTTGTCGTTTTGCTTTCGGGAAGGCGCATTCAGTCCGACGCGCAGGCTGAAGGCCTGGCGCTTGGCGCGGACGGGTACATTGTGCGGCCGATTGACAATCGCGAACTTGTGGAGCGCGTCAAGGCACTGCTGCGCCTGCGCGCCGTGCAGCACGCCCTGCGTGCCAGCGAGACGCGCCTGCGCACCATCGTCACATCCATGCCGGTGCTCTTGCTGGCGCTCGACGAGCAGGGCGACATTGTCTTTGCGAACGACGAATTCGTGCGCGTCACGGGCTACGCGCGTGAGGCGCTCCGCGAACAGCCCGCCCTTTGGACGGCGCTCTACCCCAACGCAACCGAGCGCCGCCAGATGCTGGCGCTGTGCGAAGCGCAAGAGAGCGTGCGGAACGTTGAGATCGAACTCACCCGCCGGGATGGCGAACGGCGGCGCATCGCCTGGTCGAATATCTCCCCGCAAGTTCCCATCCCTGGTTGGGCGACGTGGCTGGTCGGCGTGGATGTGACCGAACACCAACTCGCGGTAGAGCTACAACAGAAAACGGCGGCGCTGCTGGCCGCGAACACGGCGCTGGAACGGTCGAAACGCGCGGCGTTGAGCCTGATGCAGGATGCGCACGCGCAACGCCAGCGCGCCGAAAAGGCGCTCGCCGAATTGGCAGAATCGCAGGCGGCGCTGCGCGAAGCGAAGGAAGCCGCCGAAGCCGCCACCGAAGCCAAGAGCCGCTTTCTGGCGAACATGAGCCACGAGATCCGCACGCCGATGACCGCGATGCTGGCAATGATCTATCTGGCGCTGAAGACGGAAACGAATCCCCGCCAGCGCGGATATCTCAATGCCATCCAGACGGCAACGCAAAAGCTCTTGAACATCGTCAACGACATTCTGGACTTCTCCAAAATCGAGGCCGGGAAGCTCGAAATTGCGTCGGAGCCTTTCGATTTGCGGTCCGTCCTGGGGCATCTGGCGACGATGTTTGAGGTGCGCGCGCGCGAAAAAGGACTGAAGATCACGTTCAATGTCGCGCCGTCTACCCCCACCGCGTTGATTGGCGATGCCGCCCGTTTGGAACAAGTGCTGACCAACCTGATTGACAATGCGCTCAAGTTCTCGGAACATGGCGAAGTGATGATTGCGGTTGCTCCGGCGGGTAAAGCGAGCGGCCCGTCCGGCCCGGCTGCCAACGTCTCCCACAAGACCGTTGCGTTGCAATTTGCCGTGCGGGATACCGGCATCGGCATGACCGCGGAACAAATGGCGCACCTGTTCGAGGCATTTTCGCAGGCGGATACCTCGATTACCCGCCGGTACGGCGGCACCGGCCTGGGGCTGGCGATCTCCAGGCAACTTGTGGAAATGATGGGCGGCACGATCTGGGTAGAGAGCGAATTGGGTCGCGGCAGCACCTTCAGCTTCACAGTTTTGCTGGAGCGCGCCATAGAACCTGAAGAAATGCCGCGTCTGGCCGGAGAACCCGCGGTCGAGACGGGCGATGGGCGCGGCGCACCGCGTCTGCGCGGCGCACGCATCCTGGTAGTTGATGATAACGCCGTCAACCAACTGGTGCTCCGCGATGTTTTGGAAATGGCCGGGCTGGACGTGGCGGTCGCTAACAATGGTGAGGAGGCGCTGAGCGCGCTGTCCAGGCAGCATTTCGACGCAGTTTTGATGGACATCCAGATGCCGGATATGGACGGCTACACGACAACGCGCCTGATCCGCGCCGCGGAAGCGGACTATCACACGATCCCCATCATCGCCGTCACCGCGCACACGCAGCCGAGCGACCGGCAAGCGGTTCTGGAGGCGGGAATGAACGATTACATTGCCAAGCCCTTCGAGCCGCCGCAACTTTATGCCGTGCTGGCGCGTTGGATCGCCCCGGAGACCTGGCGTCCGCCTGCAACGGCAGCGCCAAAACCGCCGGACAAGACGGTATTACCCGCGTTGCCCGGCATTGCGGTGGAAGCCGGCCTGGCGCGCGCAGGGGGAAAGTGGGAGCTATACCAGCGCCTCCTGCACAATTTTAGCGTCAACCAGACCGGGGTGGACGCAGCCATCCGGGAAGCATTAGCCCGCGACGACAGAACCGTAGCTGCTCGGCTGGCGCACACCCTGAAAGGCGTCGCCGGTATGATCGGCGCGGAGGCGCTGCAAAGCGCCGCGGCCGCGCTGGAAAGCGCCATCAGACAGGGCGACGCCCTGCCGGCGCTCGAAAACCTGTGTCAGCCGCTTGCCGAGCGCCTGCGCACGGTCCTTGCAGCCATCGCTACAGTGGAGCCGGAGGCGACATCCGCCGCCACAGACGCGGCGACAGACAAGCCGGGTGACCTGGATCAAGAAGCCTTCGCCGAGCAGTTACGCCAACTGGCGCAGTTACTCAGACGCTACGATACCCAAGCCGGCGAAGTGTTGCGCGCGCTCCACGACCGGGTGCAGGGCGCGCCGCAGAAGGAGGCGTTGTTACCATTGATGCACTCTGTCGAACAGTACGCGTTTGACGAAGCACTGGCGGCGCTCGAAGCGCTGGCCGTTCGCTGGTCCATCTCCTTATAGGAGGCCGCACAATGCATGAAAATGCGAAACAAACCCTATTGATTGTTGATGATGCGGTGGAGAATCTGAATATGCTGGATGCCATGCTGCGCGCCGAATACCACGTCCAGGCAGTACGCAATGGCGCCGTGGCGCTCAAGCTCGCTAACGCGCCGGAACCTCCCGATCTGATTCTGTTGGACATTGTCATGCCGGACATGGATGGCTTCGCCGTGTGTCGGGAACTGAAAGCGAACGCCGCCACGCGCGACATTCCGGTCATTTTCATCAGCGCCCTGGATGACGTGTTCGATAAAGTGCAAGCCTTCAGGATGGGAGGCGTCGATTTTATCACCAAGCCTTTCCACGTCGAAGAGGTGCTGGCCCGCGTGCGCGTCCATTTGAAAGTGCGCCGGTTACAAAGTGAACTCGAAGAACGCAATCAGCAATTAGCCCAGGCTTTGGCCCGTGAAAAGGCCCGCCTCACCGAACGCATCCAGGCCGGGTTACGGGCCGGCAACTTCGCCTGGTGGGAAATGGGATTGCCGTCCGGTCACATCGTCTTCGACGACCGCAAAGCAGAAATGCTCGGCTATGCGCCCGGCCAATTCAAAACGTACACCGACTTCGTCCGGCTCATCCATCCCGACGACCGTGGCAAGGCGCTCCAAGCGATGCGGGATCATCTGGAAGGGCGCGCGGAACGCTACGAGGTGGAATACCGCATTCAAGCCAGCGATGGAACCTATAAATGGTTCCGCGACATCGGCGCGGCGGCCGCCCAAGATGAGCTCAGCGACTACAAACGAGTGATCGGCATCGTCGAAGACATCACCAAACGCAAGCATGTAGAAGCGGCCCTGCATCAGCACATCGAGCGACTGCGCACCATCCGCACGCTGGATGCGGCAATCCTGGCCGCGGAGACGCCGGAACACATCGCCGACGTCGCGTTGAACTACCTCCAGCGCGTGCTGCCATATTGCGGCGGCGCGGTCTTGACCCTCGATCCTGACGGCGAGCACGCTACCCTCTTAGCCGGTCACCCGCGCGGCCCGGCGCCGGGAACGCGCTTTACGGTCCCCCCCACCGACCGGGAACGCTGGCAACAACAAAACGGCTACATCATCGCCGATGTGACCCTGGAGACTGCGCCGTCGGTGGTACCGGCCGGCTTTCAGATTACCGGCGCGCGCGCTTATCTCGGCATCCCCCTGGAAGCCGGCGGCGCTTTGATCGGTGGCCTGGTGCTGGGAGCGGAGAGCGCCGGGGCTTTCACGCCCGAACACATGGAGATCGCGCGCGAGGTGGCGACCCAGATTGCCGTGGGCATTCAACAAGCCCGGATGCGGGAGCAGATTCAGCAACACACGGTGGCGCTCGAACGTGAAGTGGCCGCGCGCACGGCGGATTTGACACG
>JAIOAS010000330.1 GCA_019873725.1 Chloroflexota bacterium
GTTGCGCGGGCCGCCGTCCTGGTGATGGCGGCATTTGCTGTCAGCCGCGTCTTGGGGTTGGTGCGGCAGATAATCTTCGGCCATTACTTCGGCACGGGCGCGGCGATGGACGCTTACGTTGCCGCGCAGCGTATCCCCGAAGCGATTTTCTTTGTGGTGGCCGGCGGCGCGCTCGGTTCGGCCTTCATCCCCTTGTTCACCGGGCGGCTAACGCGCGGCGAGACGGAATCCGCGTGGAAGCTGGCTTCGGCGGTGATCAACATCTTGCTCATCGTTCTCGTCCCGTTGAGCCTGCTGTGCATTGTCTTTGCGCCCTGGCTGGTGCGGACCTTGATCGCGCCTGCGCTTGCTGCCGATGTGCAGGCGCAGATTGTTGCGTTGATGCGCGTGATGCTGCTTTCCACGGCCATTTTCGGCGTCAGCGGCGTGGTGATGGGCATCCTCAACGCGCACCAGCACTTCCTGCTCCCGGCGATTGCGCCGATTCTGTACAACCTCGCGCTGATCGGTGGCGGGATATGGGGCGGCGAGACCGGCCTGGGGCCGCTGGGTCCGGCTATCGGCACGGTCGTCGGCGCAGTCGCCCACTTGTTGATCCAGGTGCCGGGCCTCGTCCGCTACCGCGCGCGCTATTGGCCGATTGTCGGGCGCGGCGATCCCGGTGTGGTCGAAGTGGGTAAGTTGATGGCGCCGCGCGTGTTGGGCGTGGCGGCGATGCAACTCAACATGCTCGTCACCAACAACCTGGCCTCGCGCCTGGGGCAGGGGGCAATTGCGGCGTTGGAATATGCGTGGTTGATCGTGCTGCTGCCGCATGGTGTGTTCGCACAAGCCGTGGGGACGGCGGTGTTTCCGACGTTCGCCGCGCAGGCCGCGCGCGGCGAAACTGCCGCGCTGCGGCAGACGCTCACGCTGATGCTGCGCGTCATCGTCGCGGTGACGCTGCCCGCGGCGGTGGGCCTGATGACGCTCGGCGGACCGATCATCGCGGTGGTGTTCCAGCGCGGCGAGTTCGACGCGAGTTCGACGCAGGCGGTGGCGTGGGGGCTGCTCTTCTACGCCGTGGGGCTGGTGGGGCTGTCGGCCATCGAGGTGTTGGCGCGCGCTTTCTACGCGCTGCACGATACGTGGACGCCGGCACTGGCGGCGCTGTTTTCCGTGGCGCTGAACGCGGTGTTGGGGCTGACGCTGCCGCCGCTCTTTTCCGCGTTGGGGGTGATGTCGCACGGCGGCCTGGCCCTGGCAAACGCGCTGGCGTTTACCGTGCAGATGACGATGCTGCTGGTGTTGATTTACCGGCGCATCGGCGGTTTCGATGCGCGCGGTCTGGCGGGACAGGCGCTGCGCGTGCTGCTTGCCTCGTTGGGCATGGGGGCGGCGCTCATCGGTTGGCTGCGTATCGCGCCCGAAAACACCTTCGTGCAGAGCGTCGGCGGGGTGGCGGTGGGGGTGGTCGTCTACGCTGTGCTGGCGCTGGCGCTGCGCATCGAGGAGCTGAAGCAGGTGGTGGGGATGGTGCTGCGTAAAAAATGAAGCAAGAGGCAGGATGCAAGAGTCGGATGGGCAAGTCGACCTTCACGCATCGCGCTCTATCCCCGTCTTCAGAAACGCGATCCCCTGTTTGATAAACGCCGCCCCATCCGGGCACGGATTGTGGAACATTCCCCGTTGGAAGGCAAACGTCCCCGGCGGCTCGCCGATGGATGAGTTGTAGGTCTCCAGGAGTACGTAGCCCGCGAAGGCGATGGCCTTGAGCGCCGCAAAGACGGCCTCCCACGGCACAAGGCCGCCGCCGGGCACGCCCCGGTCGCTTTCGCAGGCGTGGAGGCCCCACAGCCGGGGCGCGACGGTGTGAATGGCTTTCGCGTAGTCCCGGATTTCGGTGATGAGGTGGTACGTATCCAGCAGCACGCGCAAGTTGGGATGCTCCGCCAATGCGCTGAGGCGCATGGCCTGCTCCGGCGTGTTGACCAGGTGCGTGCGGAAGTGACTCATCGGCTCGATGACGACTGCGACGCCGCGCTGCGCGCCGTACTCCGCCAGCGCGTGCAGCCCCTCGGCGGTGCGCGGAAATTCATCGGCGGGCGGAAGCCGGCGCTGTACCGTCCCCGGATGCCCGTAGAGCGCGCCTGTGTAGGCCACCGCGCCCAGTTCGGCGGCGATGTCCACTTGCCGCCGGTGCCACGCCAGACCGCGCGCGCGGTCCGCCGGATCGTCGGCGGAGAGGTCGCAGTCCGCCGGCCACAATCCGCCCGGACTGACGGTGAGCGTCAACCCCAGGCGTTCGGCGCGCTGGCGGGTGAGGCGCGGCGTGTAGTTCACATCGTCGCCTACGATGACCTCGAACACATCCAGCCCCACTGCTTTGGCCGTGTCCAGAATGGGTAGCCGGTCATCCGACCAGCCATCGGTAAAAAGGTAACAGTGTGCGCCGTAATGAATGGACAAATCCAATCTCCTTACGGAAAAGCGTTGGAACGTCGAAATGTTCAAACGTTTGAACGTTCCAACGTTCTAACGTTTCAACGTGGAACCGGGCGGCTGCGCGCTTCCAAGAGCGAATATGCGCCCACCCCAATAGTGACGCTGACGAGGATGAGCTGCCCGATTTGCCGGGTGTCGCTGCGGAGGGTGACGAGGCGCGTCGAACCTGGCGTACATGCCGGCGTCCCGGTCAACCCGGCGAGCGCCAGGGCGTGGATGTCTGTGTTGTCCGTCACTTGCGCAGCCAGCTCCGCGTTCACACCCCAGGCGTAGACGGGAACGGGGGTGGCGGTGTGCCCGGTCGAAGCCCACGTGACGGTGGGAAAGTTTCCCGCGCCGTTGTTGGCGATGACGGTTAGCCCGCCGGTTTCGTGATCCGCCGTGACGATGATGAGCGTATCCGTGCGTGCGCTGGCCCACGTATAGGCGACTTCAACGGCGTGGTCGAATTCGAGCGTCTCGAAAACGTTGCGCGCGATGTTGTTGTCGTGCCCGGCGTGGTCAATGCGTCCGCCTTCGACCATCAGGAAGAAGCCGTTCGGCGCGTTTTCGAGCAGGCGGAGCGTCGCGCTGACCATTTCCGAGAGGTGCGGCAGGGTCGCATACCCGGAAGCGTCGTCGTACTCGTAGGGCAAATGGGTGACGCCGAATTGTCCGGACACGCGCCCTGTAAGCGGCGGCGCGAGCGCCTGCATCTCCGCGCGATTGAGCACGACCGTATAACCGGCGGCAGCCGCGTTGACGGGGCTCAGTCCGTTGGCTCCGCCGCCGAACAGCACATCGGGCTTCGTCTGCGTGAGGTAATCCGCGGCGATGTAGGTGGTATCCGCGCGGCTGCCTTCATGCGCGCCAAAGGCGGCCGGCGTCGCGTGGGTGGCATACGTGGTCGTGACCAGCCCGGCGCGCTTGCAATAGCGGTGAAAGCGTTCGAGTAGCGTCTCCAACTCGCTGCCATCGCCAGGGATAGCGACCGAGAGCACGCCGTTTTTGACTTTCTGCCCGGTTGCCATCGCCGTCGCCCCTGCCGCCGAATCGGTGATGGCGCTATCCGCCGAATAAGTGGTCATCGTGCTGGAATAGGGGAACGATTCCATCACCAGCGTTCCCGCGCTGCCGTTTTGGTACATCCCGGCGGCGCGCACCTGTTCTGCCCCCATGCCGTCGCCGATGAAAAGGATGACATTGCGCGGCGCGACCGTGGACGTGATGACGGCGCTGCTCGCCGGCGCGATGGCGCGTGCTGTGATCGTCTGTGGCAGTAGCACGTGCAGTGCTACGCCGACCATGGCGAGCGTGGCGACGAACAGCGGGGGAAGTTTGCCGGTCACAGGTTTGGGTTTCATTGTTCCGTAGATTTAATCCTCCGTATATCCGACCAGGGCGACGGCGCGCGGGCCGGTATGCACGCCCAGCACGGGCGAGACGATGCTGATGATCAGCTCGCGCGGGGCAAACTCGGCTTGCACGCGGGCCGCTAATGCCTGGGCTTCGGGCAAGGCGGCGTTGTGCAGCACAGCGATGCGCATCGGTTTGTGGGTATCGAGCCGGGCGAAGAAGTCGTCGTACAGCGCCTGGAGCGCCTTCTGGCGCGTCCGCGAGCGGCGTCCGGCTTCGACCATGCCGGTTTCGTGGTTCACCAAAATCTGCGGCTTGAAGTTCAGCAGTGTGCCGATGAACGCTGTGGCGCTGCCGATGCGCCCGCCCTTGTGCAGGTATTCCAGCGTATCCAGCGTGATGATGTAGGTCATCGTTTTGCGGGCGGCGTCGGCTGCGGCGATCATGGCGGCGGCGTCCCCCCCGGCTTCCCGCGCCCGCGCGGCTGCCAATACCTGCCAGCCCAGGCTCATCGAGTTGGACTTGGAATCGACCACGTGTACGGGCATATCGATGATCGGCGCTGCCAGTTTTGCGGACTCATACGTGCCGCTCATTGCGCTGCTGATGGTGACTACGACGAT
>JAIOAS010000331.1 GCA_019873725.1 Chloroflexota bacterium
AGTGCGCCCAGGCGACCGGCGGCCAATCATCCTTGGCGGCGTATGCCGCTTGGCCGGGCGCGCCTTGAGCCTGTTGGCAAGAATGCTCACGCAAAACCTTGAACCACACCCGGAAGACAAGGCCCACGCGCAACGCCGGGCCGTGCTCTACGGCTGGTTCGGGCAGACGGTCAACGTGACGGACGGGCGATACACCTACTTCCGCGCGCCTGCCACCGAGGAGAACCAGCCGCTCTATCGCTACTTCCTCACGCCCGGCACCTTCAGTTTCCGCGACGTGTGTCCGCTGAGCTTCTACGACGAGGCGAAGCTGGGCCTCTGGCTGCCCTACACCGACTACCCCGTCATCCGGGCCCGTGCCCACAAGCGCCGTAGCCCCGATTGGGCCGACACGCGGCTCTACGATATCCGCCGCGATTACGCGCAGACTCACGACCTCGCCGGGACGGAACTCGAGATCGAGTACGCCGTGCTTCTCGTCGAGACGATGCAGGCGATGGATGCGCCGCCGGAACAGTTCGAGCGGCTGGGGGTGGAGAATCCATAAACGACAGGTCTGACAGATCGGGTGTGAGTTGTTTTTACCCGACCTGTCAGACCTGAACAGAGCAGTTGTTCTACGCTATGCCTAACGCCGCCGCCCGCGCGTTTTCTTCATTCGCCACACGAATACCCTCCGCCTCATTCACGCGCGTCAGCAGGAGAATGCCGCCGACGAAGAAGAGCATCAATGACACGATGCTCAGGCGGCTCGATCCCATCAATTGGCCGACGACGCCGAACAACAGCGGCCCGGCGATGCCGGCGAACTTGCTGGACACGTCGTAGAAGCCGAAGAATTCCGCACTGCGCGCTTTCGGCGCCATCACCCCGAACAGGCTGCGGCTGAGCGCCTGCGTGCCGCCCTGCACCATCCCCACACCGAAGGCCAGTGCCCAGAAGTGCCACGGCTGGCTCATGAAGAAGCCGCCCACCATCAGTAGCGCGTACCAACCCAGTCCCACCATAATCGAACGTTTGGTGCCGAGTTTGTGGCTGAACTTGCCGAACAGCAGCGAGAAGGGGATGCCCACGAACTGTGTCAGCAGCAGCGCGCCGATCAGATCGATCATCCCGATGCCAATTTCCGCGCCGTAGATCGTCGCCATTTTGATGACCGTGCCGATGCCATCGTTGTAAATCCAGAAGGCGATCAGGAACTTGAACAGCTCACCGTATTTGCGGATTTCGTGCAGCGTCTGCCCGATGCGCTGGAAGCTGGCGCGCACGGGATTGACGCCCGCGCCGATGCCTTCGGTGTTGGCGGGCGGTTCGGGGACGCGCCGCAGCAGAGGGATGGTGAACACGGCCCACCAGATCGCCACGGTGAGGAACGACAGCCGCGTGCCCAGGGTGCTGTCCGGCCAGATGAACATAATCATCACGATGTTGATGGCGAGCAGGATGCCGCCGCCCAGGTAGCCGAGCGCGTAGCCTTTGGAAGAGACGAAGTCGATTTCGTTTTCGTCGGCAATATGCGGCAGCAGTGCGTCGTAGAAAATGTACGAAGCCGCCAGCCCCACCGTCCCTACGAAGAATAGGATCAGTGTTGGCCAGACCATGCCGGTGTTCATAAACATCAACAGCGCGGTGGCGGCGATGCCGATCCCGGCAAATATCGCCAGGAGCCGCTTTTTGTTGCCCAGATAGTCGGCGATGCCACCCAGGACAGGGGCCAGCAACGCGGAGACCAGTAACGCGATGGAGTTCGTATAGCTCCAATACACCGTGGGCAGATTCCCTCCCAGGTGCGCGCCGACCACATTCTCGAAGAAAACCGGCAGCACTGCCGCTTCGACCGTCGTCGAAAAGGCCGAACTGCCCCAGTCGTACAGACACCAGGCGTTGATAATTTGACGTTGCACGAAATTTTTCGCGGACTCGGTATGATTCATCGTTGGTATCCTTTTCGTTGTGGGATAATTCGATCTACGTACAAACAAAGCGCGCGTTGCGCAGGCTATCACGCATCACGCATTACGTCTTGCCTTTCACTTGTTACCAGCGGCAAGGTGAAATAGAACGTGCTGCCTTGCCCGACCTCGCTCTCGACACCGACCTGCCCCTTGAGCTTTTCGGCGATGCGCTGGACGATCGATAGGCCTAGCCCATATCCCTTCACTCTGACCTGATCGAGCCGGGTGAACGGTGTGAACAGCCGGGCTTGTTCTTCCGGTGTCAGGCCCCTGCCATTATCGTGTACCCAGAAGCGGACGTATCCGTCGGTATGATTTGTCGCGCCGACTTCGATCCGCGGCGGTTTGCCCCCATATTTGATCGCGTTACTGATGTAGTTGGTCAGGATTTCCTCGACCCACGGCTGGTAGCTCATCACCTCCGGCCAGCGGTCTGGCACGACAATCTCTGCCTCGCTTTCCAGAATGGCATCGGCAAGCCGCCGCTGGATGTCATCGATGATCTCAGGAATATTGAGCCTTTCGGCCGGGACTTCGTCGACCTTCCGCACGCTCGCCAACAGCAGCAGCGCATCCACGATATTGACGATCTTACGCCCATTTTGCGCGATGATGCTGCAATAGTAGGCGAGTTTATCCGCGGGAATCTTGTCGTGCCGTTTGTCCAGAAGTTCGCTGAACCCAATCACAGAGGCCAGGGGGGCTTTCAAGTCATGAGCTACGGTATGCGCATAAGCATCCAGTTCTTCGTTGCGTTTCTCCAGTTCAGAGGTGCGTTCGGACAGGACTTCTTGGGCGCGCTGGCGCTCGGCAATCTCTGCCCGCAGTTCGGCGGTGCGCGCTTCGACCAACTCTTCCAGGCGGAGGTTGATTTCGGCCAGCTCGGCGTTGCTTTGCTCGATAAGCTGTTCGACAACTTTGGACGGCAGCACCAGGGCAAAAGCCAGGAGTATTGGAGCAACAATATAACCTGGTGACAGGCGATAGGCAATGCCCAGAATCAGGATAATGGCCGATGTCGCTATAGCGTAGTACATGGCGGGACGAAATCCTAAAACGAGACCCAATGAAAAAATGCCAATGTGAAACAGGAAGAGGTTGAGTATATACTCGTTGCGTATGTACAACATATAAAATAAAAGGCCGCTTAGGCAGACCATCGTTACCCAGGCAAAAAAGGACATCGCGCGTTCCAGAGACGAGGGGAGTTTTTGCAGCGCATAAAGTGCGGCGAGGCCGATGGCGGGCATCAAAGTGACGTAAACTCTATCGATGGGTTCCTTCTTTGCTATCCGTGTGGCGATATGGAGGAACGAGCCCAAAATGGTTAACACAATATATCCGATCAAGAGCCACCTTGCGGCGTCGATTCGAGCTTTTCTTCCAGGCAGAGTAACCATAGATCATCATTATTCCTGATAAAGAGTACAATAAAGTTGTTTCTCAATAACGCCAGGTGTGATTAGAACGCAGATTTCCGCTGATTCACGCGGATCATTTTGGGAAATCGGCGTAAACCTGCACGAATCTGTGTCCAAAATCATGCCAGGGCTTATTCAGGGACAAGCCTGATAAGCTGTCTCATTATTCCCAGAATATACCAGCTTTGACTACTGCGCCTGTCTCACGCTCCTCGTCATAGACCTTCCACCATTGCTCGACGACTTTCCGCAGTTCTTTGTTCTCGAAGGCGCTGCCAAACGCGGCTTTTTCCTGCTCGGTCAAGTCGCCATAGGGGCATGCTGCAAAAACAGCGTCGAGTCCCCGCTCTTCAGCTTCCTTAACGAAGTTTCGCGAAAGAAGAACCTGTCCTGTCAGCCATAACATATCCTGATGTCCTTTTAACATGCTACTCCTTTCACGTATTGATTGAGTGATACTGATGGATAAGAAACGAGATACAACCTTATTGTATGTCGATCTGTGTTTTATGCCAGCGAGCAATTGCTGCTTTACGAAACTGCTTTACAATACCCTTCAACCTTGCTGCGTCAACATCGATGGGCTGAAGTCTGGCGTGGGTTATGTAACTTGTACGAGTTTACTGCGTAAAAATATTGATACCAACCCTATTGACCGCAAAACCTGATCGAGATATCGAAGAGAGGATTATGGAAAACACAGCTTTAGTCGAAGTCCAAAACCTGTACAAACGTTACACCCCCCATGGCCTGTACGCGGTGGCCGATGTATCTTTCGAGATTCATGCGGGTGAGTTGTTCAGCTTGCTCGGTCCGAACGGCGCGGGTAAGACGACGACTCTCTCGATGATCAGCACGTTGTTACCGCCCACTTCTGGCGTGATCCGTGTGGATGGCCTGGATGTGCAACGCGACCCTATGGCCGTGCGGCGCCTCATCGGGGTGGTCCCCCAGGAACTGGCGCTCTACGATGACCTGACCGCGCGCGAGAACCTGCGTTTCTGGGGCGAGATGCGCGGTTTGCACGGGGCGGAACTGGCGCGTGAAATCGATGAA